>DYKL01000056.1 GCA_020722645.1 Acetofilamentum sp.
CCAAACATTAAAATTTGTTACCAACATTCTTTAATAAAAGAGCCAAAAATTTTAAAATTGTTAATAAAAAAACATTGAATTTTGTCAAAAATTTTTTGTTATTTGATTTTTTTAACTTATTTTCGCAAAAATTTATTAACTCAAAAATATTAATTATGGAAAAAAAATTATCAGTAGGAATGATTTTTAATGAAGGCTTACAAATAGCCCTTAAAAACGTTGCAAGTATTTTTGGTGCAGTAATCCTTTGGATTTTAACTATTTGGATTCCTTATATCAATGTTGGAACAACAATAGCAATTATGACTATGCCAATTGAACTTAGCAAAGGTAACATAATGTCTCCAACTGCTATTTTCGACCCGAAATATAGGAAATATATGGGTGAAGTATTTATTTTGGCAGGTTTAATGTCAATCGCAATTTCTGTAGCTATGTTGTTTTTATTCATACCCGGTATTGTTATTGGTATTGCTTGGTCACTTTCATTTTATTTATTGTTAGACAAAGGTTTGAACCCAACTGAAGCTATAACAAAAAGTAATGAAATAACTTACGGTTACAAATGGACTATTTTCTTTGGTAAATTGGTTCTTATTCTTATACCTTATATTGTTATTCTTATTGGTGCATCCATAAACGTAAAAATTGTAAGCCCTATTCTTATGTTAATTGGTATGATATTCTTAGTACCTGCTGCTCTTGCCGGTGATGCAGTTATTTACAAAAAACTTGCCGGTGACGAAAATTCTAATCCTGAAGTTCAATAATTTTTATATCGCAAATAAAAAAGCCCTGTTTTACAGGGTTTTTTTTATTTTACCAGTGTGGTGTTGCATTTGGCAGATAATAAACGGTTCTTGATCTTACAAACTTGTATTCTTTATAATCTGTTACAACAAAATCAATGCTGTTCAATCCGTTTTTTAGTTCAAGATTAAATTGCAGATTATAATTACAATTACCTCCATTTCCAACATTAAAACTTGTTACAACATCTACGAGTTGTTTGTTTATATATATTTTCACTTCAATAGGTCTTTTATATCCTTTTATACAGGCATCAATCGGAATATTTTTCTGAAAAACCGTAGAAACCTCTTCGATGGGAGTTACAAAAACCAAATCAGATTGTTCGAGGCTTTTGTATTTTAATATCCCAAAATTCCAAGCTTTGTCAATAGAATATGTAGATGTTGCAACAACAATACCATTATCTTGGGTTTCAATTATCTGAGCTGCGTAATCGTCGCTTTGCCGCTCAAATATTCTTTTCCATTCAATTACACCGAAAGGATTAATTTTCAGAACCGCAATATTAGTGTTAAAAACACCGTCATCTTTACTTGTGTATGCAATTGCATAGCCTTGGTCAAAAGTTTCGATAACACAAACAGGTTGCTCCCAGATAGGTTCGTCAAGTGTGTCCTGCCAAACCGTAGAACCGTCAGGCTTCATTTTTATTACGATAACATCAAAATCAATAATATCATCACTGTTTTTAATTTCGGCAGTCATAACAAAAGAAGAATCTGTGGTTCCGGTTACAGATGTCAAACGAGACCAATAACTACCGGTTCTGAACTCATCATACCACAAATCGCTACCTGTGCTTGAAAATCTTGCTATTGAAGCTCTTCTGTATCCACCGGACGAATAGCTTATAAAACCTACTGCAACAATTGTGCTGTCATAAAGTTCTGTTACAGATAATGCTTTGTCATCATAAGGACTGCCAAAACTCTTATCCCACAAAAAATTACCAAGCGAATCAAGTTTTAGTATGTACCAATCTGTAAATTCGTGAGGATTTACAGCAGTAGCTCCCGATAAAATAAATCCTTTGTCTTTTGTTTCAGAAATATCAGTACAATAAGCATCTCCGTTACCGGCATAAAGTTTTTCCCATAAAATTTCACCTTCTTGATTTATTTTAATCAACCATATTTTGTGAGGCAGAGAGTCATTTTCAGCTACAATGCCTGATATTAATAAATTTTTGTCTTTTGTTTCGATTATTTTTATAGGTTTTATCAAAGGGTAGCCTGTATATAATTTTGACCAAAGCTTTATTCCGTCAGATGATAGCTTTACAAGCCACATAGCATCAACCGAGTCTTTGACAGAACCGACAAGGACAATGTTTCCTTCCCAAGTTTTTGTGAATGAAGTCAAATGGTCTTGTGCATCTCCGCCATAATAATCATTCCACTCATAAACATATTGCGATTTAAGGGAGATAGAAAACAAAAAAATTATTATAAATAATATATTTTTTATAAAAAAATTCATCGTTCGTTTTATACAAGCTTAATGCCAAATTTAGTGCCAAATAATTCGCTGTTTTTGAGCAAGTTATCACTTTATCAAATCTGCAAAATAAACAGAAATAAATTTTAAAAGTAAATTTTCTTATTAAGAACAAAATAAAATTAACAAAGTTGCAAAATTGTATCTATATTTTAAACGGATTTTTTTTGTTAAAGTTAAATTCTAAAATCTTTTTTTTGATTTAAAAAATATATTTTTGCCAATATTCATAAAATTCGTAAAGCTTGCACTGAAAGGGTCTAAAAATTCATTAACTTCATTAAGTTTGCAGGCGGTTTGTCGCAAGGGGATATCTACGAAGCAATAAAAGCATAAATTACTGATATTTAATGATTAAAATGATAATAAAACAATTTTATAAATCAAATAGCCCCTTTCAACGCAAGCTTTCAATCCCGTTATAATTGGGATAAGCATTTATAACTTTATCAAGTAAACACATTATTTAAATAAAAATGACAGATTTATCGACCAACATAATTTATTTAAAAGGTATTGGACCTAAACGAGGCGAAATATTAAAATCTGAAGTCGGTATTAATACATTTGAAGATTTATTATACTATTTCCCTTATAAATATACAGACAGAAGCCGTTTTTATAAAGTCAGAGATATCAAAAGCGATTCTGCCTATGTTCAAATAAGAGGAAAATTCTGCTGTTTTTCAGACGAAGGACAAGGTAAAAAAAAATATCTGCACGCCGAATTTTTTGACGAAACCGGAAGCATCGACGTTATTTGGTTTCAACAAATAAAGTGGGTAAAAACAAATATTGACACAAAAAAGGAATATATAATCTTCGGAAAACCCAATCAATTCAGGAACAAGTTTTCAATCGCTCATCCGGAATTTGAAGAAGTCGAAAAATTTAAAAATTCCATAAAAACATTATTTCAGGCGGAATACAGTTCGACAGAAAAAATGAAAAAATTTCTTTTACATTCCAGAGCAGTAAGTAAATTAGTTCAAACATTGTTTGAAAATAAATTTGAATTAAAAGAATGTATCCCGGCTTCTATTTTGAATTCTTTGCATATTCTGCCTATTTCGGAAGCAATTTCTAATATTCACTTCCCTCAAAGTATTAAAAAATTAGAATCAGCACAAAAAAGATTCAAATTTGAAGAATTATTCATCAATCAGCTTTCATTGATAAAACAAAAAAAATTAAGACAACATAACATAAAAGGTTTCATTTTTAAAACAGTTGGAGACAAATTCAATAATTTTTTTCATAAAAATCTGAAATTTGAACTTACAGAGGCTCAGAAAAATGTAATTAGAGATATAAGAAAAGATTTTTTGTCGGGAAAACAATGTAACAGGCTTTTACAGGGAGACGTTGGAAGCGGAAAAACAATAGTTGCTCTTTTATGTATGCTTATTGCCATAGACAATGATTTTCAGGCTTGTTTGATGGCTCCGACCGAAATTCTGGCACAACAACATTACGAAACAGTTTCCGAAATGCTCAAAGGAGTTGATGTTAATGTCAGAATTCTAACAGGTTCGACAAAAGTAAAGCAACGCAGAATTATTGACGAAGAATTACAATCAGGCGAATTAAATATTTTAATCGGCACTCACGCTCTAATTGAAGATAAGGTGCAATTTAAAAACCTTGGTCTTGCAATAATTGACGAACAACATAGGTTTGGTGTTGCACAGAGAGCCAAATTATGGCAAAAAAATGAAAATCCGCCTCACGTCATTGTAATGACTGCAACTCCAATTCCAAGAACACTATCAATGACTTTGTACGGCGATTTGGAAGTTTCGGTTATTAATGAATTGCCGCCGGGCAGAAAACCGGTAAAAACAACTTATGCTTATGAAAAACAAAGAGGTGATTTGTACAATTTTTTAAAAAAGGAAATAAAAACCGGCAGACAGGTTTATGTTGTTTATCCTTTGATTAAAGAATCGGAAACACTTGATATAAAAAATCTTGAAGAAGGTTACGAAGCTCTTAAAAGATATTTTGATTCAACAGAATACAAAATTGCTATGGTTCACGGACAAATGAAACCCGAAGAAAAACAAATCCAAATGGAATCATTTGTAAGCGGAAAGACAAATATTCTGGTAGCAACAACTGTTATAGAAGTGGGAGTGAATGTACCAAACGCAAGTTTGATGGTTATAGAAAGTGCAGAAAGATTTGGGTTATCTCAATTACACCAGCTAAGAGGCAGAGTTGGACGTGGTGCCGATCAATCGTATTGTATTCTGATGATTGGAAACAAATTAACAACCGAAGCAAAAAGAAGGATAAAAACAATGGTTTCAACAAATGACGGGTTTATTATAGCTGAAGAAGATTTAAAACTTAGAGGACCGGGCGATATGTTTGGCACACAGCAAAGTGGCACTCCTATTAATTTCAGAATTGCAAGTTTGATTACAGATGTAAAAATTCTGCAGGTTGCCCGCGAAAAAGCCATACAAATACTTGAAGACGACCCGTTTTTAACAAAAGAAGAAAATAAATATCTATCAAAAAAAGTTGATGAATATATCAAACAATCTTGGGGCAATGTAAGTTAGTATTGAGTTTAAAGTTGAAAGTGCATTGTGCATAGTCTTGGTGGTTAAAAATATATTGCTTAATTGTTTGCTCAATAACTTTAAAGCCCCATACCGGGCAGGCTTTACAAACTTTCTTTTAATAAATAATTATTTGTTAACTGAAAAATTAAAGATTATTGAGATACTTGTTTTTGTTTTTTAATTTTTTTCTGTAATTTCGCAAATAATTATTGAAAAAACTAAACATAAACTAAAAAATTATTCAAAATGAAACCTGTAAAATCGCTAATGCCGTTCACAAAATGGTTACTTAGAATATCAATCATTTTGTTTTTGTATTTTATGTATTTTGATACAATTATCGAATTTAATTTTAAAAATATAGAATATTTAACATTATTTGCTTTGTCGGTGTTTTCGATTCTTTTATTTATTGGAGGATTTAGCAAAAATAACAGTTTGACAGTTGTATCGGGATTACTGATTTTTATTCTGTCAATCGTCAAATTTGTATTATCAATGCCGACAATTGACGCTTCGATGATATTCTGCATTGTTCTGGGCTTATATTTTATGTCAAGCGGAAATTATTATTATTACAAATAATTTTATTATTCAATTAAAAATTTAATAACGAAATATTATTACTATGAAATTATTAGAAGGCAAAACAGCAGTTATAACCGGCGCAGGAAGAGGAATTGGTCTTTCAATAGCCGAAGTTTTTGTTCAGAACGGAGCAAATGTAGCACTAACCGATTTGGCATTCGGTGCAGAAACCGACGAATTTTTGAAAAATTACGGTTCTCAAACAACTATAAAAACTTATAAATCAGATGCTTCCGATTTTGATAATTCCGCAAAACTAATAGAAGAAATTGTGAAAGATTTCGGAAGAATTGATATATTAGTCAATAACGCAGGCATAACAAGAGATTCTGCACTTAAAAGAATGACAGAAGAACAATGGGACTTGGTTTTAAAAATAAACCTCAAATCCGTTTTTAATATGACAAAGGCGGTACAACCGGTAATGTGGAAACAAGCAAATGGTAGCATTATCAATATGAGTTCCGTTGTAGGAGTTTCAGGTAATGCAAATCAGGCTAATTATTCAGCTTCAAAAGCCGGTATGATTGGCTTTACTAAATCAATTGCAAGAGAACTCGGAATCAGAAACATCAGATGTAATGCCATAGCACCCGGATTCATTGAAACCAAAATGACCGAACAACTTCCCGAAGACATCAGACAAGAATGGATTAAAACTATTCCACTCAGAAGAGGCGGAAAACCGGAAGATGTAGCAAATGTTGCTCTTTTTCTTGCTTCCGATTTATCGTCTTATGTAAGCGGACAAGTTATTAACGTCTGTGGTGCAATGAATACATAAAAATTTAACCGACCGCAGGGCGTCCCTCTCATCTTACTTAAATAGTCCTGCGGTTTTTTAATAACACACACAATTTACGGTATAAAATGAAAATTTCTTTTTGGAAAAAATTTCTTAGCGGTACTAAAAAAGCGATTGCAGATTCTGTAATAATTGAAGTCAAAGGTCGTGTTAATGCAGGTATTTTGAATATCAGAAAAAAACCTGACATTAAATCAAAAGTTTTAGGACAGCTCAAACGTGGAGATATAGTTGATGTTTTTAATGTTATAGAAGATTGGTATCAGATTGTTTTATCTGACAAAACAGCGGCTTATGTTTCAAAAAAATACGTTGATATTTTAAGACAGGAAAAAAGCGGAAGGGTTACTGTTAATATTCTCAATATCAGAAAACAACCAAACACCGAAAGTCAAGTGCTAGGAAAATTGCATAAAGGCGATATTGTGTCTGTTCTGAGAGAATATAACGATTGGATTAAAATTCAGCATAATAATGCAGAAGCATATATTTACAAAGAATTTGTTGAGCTGCTTGATGTTCCGGTTGTCGTTAAACCAACAGAAACACCGGTTGGTCCGGCTGCTGAGGGTAATTACTTTTATCAGCGAAAAGATTTGGCTGATGTACAGCTCGAACCCAAAAATACTATCCCCGTTCAGGGCGATTACCATCAAAAAATCGCCGCAAAAACATGGAATAATTACGGAGGATTAATTTCTAAAATCAGCGATGAATTAAAAATTGATGTTGCTACAGGTTTGTCTGTTTTGTGCGTCGAAAGCAGCGGAAACGGTTTTAGTGGTGATAAAATGATAATTCGGTTCGAAAATCACGTACTTGATATGTTCTGGGGAAAAAACAACAAAGATTTATTTGACCAGCATTTCAAATATAATGAAAAAACACGACGAGACGACCACTTTTTCAGAGCTGATAAAAAAGACAAATGGGAGCCTTGCCATACAAGTCAGGATATGGAATGGAAAGTATTGGAATTTGCCAAAAAACTTGACGAAACAGCCGCTCTGAAATCAATTAGTATGGGAGCACCGCAGGTTATGGGCTTCAATCATAAATTTATCGGATATACAATTCCGCAAGATATGTTCAAATTTTTCAATAAAGATATCAGATACCATTTACTTGCACTTTTTGATTTTTGTAATTACAAACCCGAAAGAATAAGATATCTGCAAAAACGTGATTTTTATTCATTTTCTGTCGAATATAACGGTTCTTCTGCACCGGCTGGGTATGAAAAGCGTTTCAAGATGTATTACGATATTTTTAAAGATATTCTGCCCTAATCTATGAAAAATACTTTGATTTTTGAATATTCAGCTTGGTTTATATTGGTTTGTCTTTTATTAGCATTTGCTTATGCTTTTTTTCTTTATTTTAGAGATAAAAAAATAAAAGAATTATCAAAAAATAAGATATATTTACTTGCTTCTCTTCGATTTTTATCTACTTTTATTATATCATTATTACTTCTATCTCCTTTGCTGAAATCAGTCAATACAATTATTGAAAAACCTCTGATTATATTTGCAAATGACAATTCAGAATCAATTTTATTAGCTTCCAAAGAAAATGAAGCCGAAGTTGAAAATTACAAAAATTCAATTACCGGAATTTACGAGAAAGTGATAAAAAAATATAATAGTATCGCATTCAGTTTTGGCGATAAATTTGAAGAAAATCTTATTTTTAACTACACCGCCAAACAGACTAATATTGCAGAAGTTTTTAATAAAATATCAACTGATTATTACAACAAAAATATTGGTGCATTAGTACTGATAACCGACGGAATTTATACAGACGGAGCAAATCCTTTGTATAATACAGAAAATCTGATGTTTCCGGTTTATACGGTTGCTTTGGGAGACACTTCAGAATATATGGATTTATTTATAAAAGATTTGATGCACAACGAGATAGCTTTTATCAAAAATAAATTTCCGCTCGAAATAACAATAACCGCAAAAAAAATGAAAGGTAAGACAGCTAAATGTGAAATTTTTCATAACGGTAAAGTTATTTTCAGCCAAAACTTTGAAATAAACAACAATGATTTTTTGTACAAAACAACAACATTTATCGAAGCTCAAAAAGCAGGAGTTCAGCAATATCAAGTGGTATTAACAAAAATTCAGGGAGAAAAAAACACAAAAAACAACAGTAGCTTTTTTGCAATAAATGTGATTGAAGACAAACAAAAAATACTTATTTTGGCACATTCACCACACCCTGATATTTCGGCTATCGTAAATTCATTAAAATCAAATTTTAATTTTGAAACTGATTTTTATCTTGCCGAAGGATTTAATAAAAAAATATCAGATTATTCACTTGTTATTTTGCATCAGCTACCTTCAAAAACCAACTCACTTACGAAAATATTTCAGGATTTAATAAACGAAAAAATTCCGGTTTTGTTCATTATAGGCACACAAACCGACATTGCAAAATTAAACACCTTAAATCTTGGCTTTACAATTCAGCAAAAAACAGGTTTATATGACGATGCACAAGGATATGTCAATACCGAGTTTTCTGATTTCAATATTTCCAAAAATCTAAATGACTTGCTTTTTGCTTCGCCACCTTTGACGGTTCCTTTTGGCGATTATAAATTCCCCGCTAATTTTAAAATAATTGCTTATCAGCGTGTCAAAAACATAAATACAATTAAACCATTGATAACTTATTCGTCTTCAACTGTAAATTATGAATCAAACATAGGAGTTATTCTGGGCGAAGGAATCTGGAGATGGCGAATGACAGATTACAAGAAAAATTCAAGCTTTGATATTTTTGACAACACTTTTAACCAAATTATTCAATCGCTTGTTCTGAAAGAATCAAAGGAGCGACTTAGCATAAAAGTAGATAAGATTATCAGACAAAACGAAAACATTGTATTTAAAGCCGAAGCATACAACAAAATAATGGAATTGACAAATGAAAATGATTTAAAACTGACAATAAAAGACTCTACCGGCAAAACATTTGAATATCTGATGCAAAAAAATATGAGTTCATATTTTCTAGATATCGGAACTTTGCCCGTCGGAAATTATTCTTTTTACGGCTCAACTAAAATAGCTGATGAAACTCTGTCAAGTGCAGGTACATTTAATATTGTCAGTCAGAATGTCGAAGCTGTAAATTTGGTTGCAAATCACAGTTTATTGTACAACATCTCCAAAAACACAGGTGGCAAACTATTGTATATCAACAACATAGACAGTCTTGAATATTATCTCGAAAACGACGAAAATATAGTACCTGTTTCATATTCAAATTACGATTTGAATGAATTATTAAAATATAAATGGATATTTTTCTTAATTCTGTCAATTATAAGCATAGAATGGTTTTTACGTAAATTTTTTGGGACATATTGACAAATAATAATTTGTTAATTTTTCAATTTGTTAATTAGCAAATAATTGCATATCAATTAGTTACTAACGCCTTGCTGTTTGCAATCCGAAAATAACATTAAATCAAATAGTAAAATACATTCGGATTACAAAGTCGAATAAGCTATATTGATAAGTAACTGTTAAGAAATAACTTGTTTATTTGATATTTTTTTAATAACTACATACACAAATATTTCACATAGATTATTAAATATGTTAAGTAATAGAACAAAATTATTTGCAGATCGCTACAACTGTAATTAACTGAAATTCAAAACTTTATAAACTATCAACTATACACTTAGAACTGACAACTTACTTATTTCGTAACAATCCCTAAACATAATAGCAGTTTGGTATAACCCACATTTTTCAAAAATATTATGGGAAAAGACACTTCAAAAGAGTCTAAAAAACAATGATTACTCTATCTCCTGCTGAATTCCGAACAAATTATTGCCGCAGATACAGCAACATTAAGCGATTCTGCAATTTTTGAAGGATTAAAATCGGGTATTGATATTTTTTTTGTTAAATATTTTTCAATATTGCCAGAAATTCCGTTTGCTTCATTTCCAAAAACAATCAGACCTTTTTTTGAAAGTGATGTTGTATAAATATTTTCACCGTTCATAAAAGTACCATAAACAGGAATGCTCAAATTTTCAGCATCTTTAATAAATTCTTCCAAATCAGTATAAATAATTTTTATATTAAAAACAGACCCCATTGAGGCTTGAACAACTTTTGGATTGTAAACATCAACCGTATTCTCCGAACAAATAATATTCTCAATTCCGAACCAATCAGCAATTCTGATAATTGTACCCAGATTGCCCGGATCGTTTATATCATCTAATACAATTGTAAGTTTGTCTTTGATGACTTTCGCATCTAATTTATAATCAGGTATTTCGGCTATTGCAAAAACACTTTGAGATGTTGTCAATAAGCTTATTTTTGACAATTCTGCCGACGACACTTCATCAAAATTTATATCAGAATATTTTTGTGAATGATTTTGAATAAATTGAGCTGTTGCAAAGACTTCTTTTATTACAAACGCAGATTTAACAAGCGATTCAAAAATCTTCTCGCCTTCGCATATAAAAACCTTTTCAATTAGCCGATACTTCTTGACTTTCAAAGAGTTAATGTACTTTATTTTGTTTTTTGAGAGCATAATATAAGTTGAAAGTTCGTAAAGTTCTTAAAGTTGTTAAAGTTTGTAAAGCTTGCCCTGAAAGGGTATAAAAGTTCTTAAAGTTTTTAAAGCTTGCCCTGAAAGGGTATAAAAGTTCCTAAAGTTTGTAAAGCTTGACCTGAAAGTTCAGAAGCAAAAGTTTCTGCTGTTTTCGGCATCGGGGTATAAAAGTTCCTAAAGTTTGTAAAGCTTGACCTGAAAGGGTATAAAAGTTCATAAAGTTTATCGAGTTGATGGTGCATTGTGTAGAGTTGATAGTTATCGAGTTAAAAATGTAACAAACCACTAATGAACTGAGAAATATTAAGACTATGCACTATCAACTATGCACTATTAACTATGCACTATCAACTATGCACTATCAACTATACACTATCTACTATGCACTATTAACTATGCACTATCAACTATGCACTATCAACTATACACTATCTACTATGCACTATTAACTATGCACTATTAACTATGCACTATTAACTATGCACTATTAACTATGCACTATCAACTTTAGAAATCCCCACCATCTCCATTTCCTTGGTAATCGACATTTGGTTCCTGAAATTTACCCTGCATTTCGAGCATTTGGTTAATAATGTCGGTTTCTTTTTCACTTAATTCATCTTCGTTTACCGGATGTCCGTCAATATATTCAATTTCGATGATTTTCATTTGTTCGGCGTCCCACATTTTCCATTTTCCGTGCATCAGGTTATTTTTGTATTGACCTTGCACAATAGTTTGTCCGTTTTCGTCAAAAGCGACATATTCTCCATGTCTTATGCCATCTCTGTATATAGCAATAAAATGAGGTTTTCCGTTGGTATAATATCTTGTCCACGTACTGTCCTGTTTTCCGTTTTTCCAGAATTTTTCTTCTGCTAGATTTGGGTACATATAAAGGTTGTACGTTCTTTCGTAGCCGTTTTTAACGCCTTTTACGTAATTTTCTTCTGAAATAACAATAGAATCATTGATAAAATACTGCCAAAGACTGTCTTTTTTCTGGTTATAATAAAAACCCATCGAAATTTTCTGTCCTTCTTCGTTGTAAAGAATAGCAGCGACTTTGGGAGAATTTTCATCAAAAAACATATTCGCTTTCAGATTGCCGTTTTCGTAGTATTTCCTGAAAATTCCGGCAGGTTTATTGTCCTTGAAAAAAATTTCCGATTCAACCACGCCAGAAGGATATTTTTTGACCCACAAACCTTGTCTGTTTCCGGCAATATCTGTTTCATTTACAGGACCGGAATATTCTTTAAAAGCCAAATCCTGCTCAATTTTAATTATCTGCGTCATAAAAATTTCTATGTATTGTACTGTTGTATCCTGATAAATTTTTGCGAGATTTTCATAGTAATATTCAGCTTCGCCTTTTTTATCGGAAAACCACAGATTATCAGCATAAAGAATAATTGAATCGTGAATTATACCCATAGCTTCAGGGTGCATTTTAAATTCAGATTTTTCGGCATCTTGTTTCAATCCAAAATTAAGATTATTTATGGTATTGTTCAAATACATTTTTTTCTTCAGAGGGGCTGAATTTTTGTACATTTCGAAATTTGAAAAAGCTATGTAATAGAATGGCAAAGGCTCTTTTGTATATTTAGTTTTAACTTTTTCAGCTTTTTCGATACATTTTTCATATTCGCCGTTTTCGAATAAGGATTTTATTTTTTCAAAATCTTTTTCCTGCGAAAACAATGTAACTGAGAAAAAAAAGAATAATAAAACAAAGCTAATTTTTAATTTCATTTTGCAAAAAATTTAACAATTTATAAATAGATTGAAATTTAAGACATTCATTTTTAAAATTAATAGTCCAGTTATCAGGATTTACAACAATCTCAATATCCGATTGATTATCAAAGCTATACCCTACCCTGTTCAAAGCATTTTTAGTCCATAAAAGCTTAATTCTGCTTTCAGATTTGTCAGTAATTTTAATACTGCCCAAATTACAGTTATTAACGTAAAAATCAGCGGTAAAATTATCAAAAATTATGGATTTATCAGTAAAAATTTTATTGAACTCACCTGAAATGATTAAATCTTCGGGAGAATTTTCGATTATTTTATTTTCTTTGAACAACCATATCTTGTCTGTGTTTTGAATTGCAATTTTTAAATCGTGAGTAGAAAAAACAATAATTTTGTTTAATTTTTTAGCAATAATTCTGAACAAAGAAACAATTTTGTATTTGCCTTCTATGTCTAAAAATGCGGTAGGTTCGTCAAAAAAAAGAATATCAGTTTGTTGAACAAGCAGACGAGCAATAAAAGCTCTCTGTTTCTGACCGTCACTGATTTTGTTGATATTTTTATTTTTCAAAGTCTCAATGCCGGTGTTTACGAGAGCTTTATCAATTATCATCTTATCGTTTTCGGACAACTTTCCGATTAAATTTGTGTGTGGAATTCTGCCAAGCGAAACCAAATCATAGACTGTTAAATTAGAAGCATTTATTTGAGCAATGCTCGAAAAACCGACTTTTTTATAAAAACTTTCATTAGAAAAGGTCAAAGCATCAATTCCTTGTATAAAAATATGACCGTTAAAAGCAGGAATAATGCGCGAAATTGTTTTTAACAAAGTTGATTTACCCGAGCCGTTAAAACCAACAACAGCAATAACTTCACCTTTTTTCGCAGATAAATTTATATTTTCAATTAAAGGCTTTTCGTATCCGATAGACACATTAACTAATTCAATTTCAAACATTTACATAACAGCTGAAAGTGCATTGCTTCATTGTTGCATTGTTTCATTGTTGCATTGTTTCATTGTTTCATTATTTCATTGTTTCATTATTTCATTGTTGCATTGTTTCATTGTTTACGCTGCAAAGGCGCCAGCCAACAATTTAACAATTTAACAATGTAGCAATTTAACAATTTAACAATGTAGCAATTTA
>DYKL01000502.1 GCA_020722645.1 Acetofilamentum sp.
TTTTTATATGCTCAAACCCTTAGAAATACTGGATTTTTCATAGTAAGTTCCGTTTAACCCACATTATTCATAAATAATGCCGGCGATTAAGAATAACTAACAAATTTGGGGTTTTGCAAACGCCCAAATTTGAGTTATTCTAAATCGGGATTTCCTAGCTTGCTCCGATCTATCTGGGAATTACTACCCGCTAATCGAGCTACATTCATAAAAATTTTTATAATTTTTATGAATAATTCAGGTTAATTGAAAATGAATAATAAAATTTGTATATTTGCAATAAAATATGAAAAATAAAAGATAAAATCAATGGATAAGCCAATTGATAAAAATTTAATAAATTCTCACGATAGATTTTTTAAAGAACTCTTCTCAAAAAAAGCAGAAGTAAGCGAATTTATTGCAAAAACTTTTCCAATTGAAATTTCTAAAAAAATTGATTTTCAATCACTTGAATTAGACAAAACAGAATATATTGACAGCAAATTAAAAACAAATTATTCAGATATAGTTTATAATTGTAAATACGGAATATCAACAAACATTAAAATTTCACTACTTTTTGAACACAAAAGTTATACTGAAATATTTCCCCATTTCCAATTGTTAGGATATATGCTCAAAATTTGGGAAACCCAAGTCAAACAAAAACATAAACTTACTCCCGTAATACCGATAATTTTTTATCACGGACAAAAAAAATGGAACAAATTAAATCTTAATGACTATTTCAAAGAAATTGACAACGATTTAAAAAAATTCATACCAAATTTTGATTATCAACTAATTGATACTTCTGATTATACTGATGATGAAATAATTAAATTATTCAGCAGCTTGCAATTACAAATAGGGATTTTAATTTTGAAAAATATCTATGACGAACAAAAAATTATTCAAGAAACAGAAAAATTCTTCGCTAATATAAATCAATTACTGCAAACCGAACAAGGCGAGAGTTTTTTTGAAACAATAATATCCTATTTGTATTATGCAACAAATTTAGAAACCCAAAAAATTGTAGAAAAAATGAGAACAATATCACCAAAAGCAGGAGAAAAATTTGTTTCAACAGCAATGAAATTAAAAATGGAAGGCATTGAAATTGAAAAAAAACGAATTGCTTTTTCTCTTATCAAACAAGGGATTTTAGATGAAATTATTTTAAAAGCAACAAATTTATCACAAGAGCAATTAAATTATTTAAAAACATTACACGAATATCATATTGATTTAGATACGGTTTAATAAAAAAAGGAAGCACATACCATTGTATTGAAAAACATTGCAGGGCAGTGCATTAATGAAACGAAATTGCAAACTTTCAACATTTGTGCAAACATCTACATTAGTGAAGCCACGCAACGTTTTCAATACATTCACGATTAAAAAATATCTATGACGAACAAAAAATTATTCAAGAAACAGAAAAATTCTTCGCTAATATAAATCAATTACTGCAAACCGAACAAGGCGAGAGTTTTTTTGAAACAATAATATCCTATTTGTATTATGCAACAAATTTAGAAACCCAAAAAATTGTAGAAAAAATGAGAACAATATCACCAAAAGCAGGAGAAAAATTTGTTTCAACAGCAATGCGTCTTGAAATGAAAGGAAAAATTGAAGGCATTGAAATTGAAAAAAAACGAATTGCTTTTTCTCTTATCAAACAAGGGATTTTAGATGAAATTATTTTAAAAGCAACAAATTTATCACAAGAGCAATTAAATTATTTAAAAACATTACACGAATATCATATTGATTTAGATACGGTTTAATAAAAAAAGGAAGCACATACCATTGTATTGAAAAACATTGCAGGGCAGTGCATTAATGAAACGAAATTGCAAACTTTCAACATTTGTGCAAACATCTACATTAGTGGATCCACGCAACGTTTTAAATACATTTCCGTTCCCGAATGTTTTTAGACTTGTGGAAAAAAATAAAACCCGATGTTGTTGTATATTTTTTATCAAATAATTGAAAGTTATCATGTATCAGCAACTGAAGTTGCAGTTCCAAATTCGCGG
>DYKL01000057.1 GCA_020722645.1 Acetofilamentum sp.
TTTTTCTTATCTATCGCCTGTAAAACCTGAAAAGTTGTAAGTAAGTTCCGTTTAAAGAAAAAAAGAGGCTGTAATAAATCAACAGCCTCATGTATAAATTTAAGAAAAGATTATTTAACCCGCATTATTCATAAATAATGCTGACGATTAAGTACAACTAACAAATTTGTTTGTTTTTCAAACAACCAAATTTGAGCTGTTCTAAATCGGGGTTTCCTGAATTGCAACCCGCTAATCAACCCGCATTCATAAAAATTTTTACAATTTTTATGAATAATTCAGGTTAAGATTACCTTAAATCCGCAAGTTTTTTCGTAAGTGGTTGCAGGTGAAAACACCTGCAACATGTAGTTTGCACCAGTCAGGTGCCTGTACTGTAAGTATCTCACCTGACTGAATTTCAGATATATAAGTATAGACTTACGGATTTAAGGGATTAGAAATTATTTCTAATGTGTCTTGAGCAATAAGTAATTCTTCGTCGGTTGGTACAACAATAACTTTAACTTTTGAATCATCAGTCGAAATTAACATTTCTTTACCTCTGAGTCCGGTGTTTTTTGATTCGTCAATTTTTATACCAAGGAATGATAAATCTCCGGCAACGCCTCTTCTTGTAGTGTCTGCATTTTCGCCGATACCACCTGTAAAAACTAATATATCCAGACCATTCATAGCAGCGGTATATGCACCAATGTATTTTTTTACTCTGTAATTGTACATTTCAAGTGCAAGTTTTGCTCTGTAAACATTCTGTTTAGAAGCGTCTTCCACTTCTCTCATATCAGAAGAAATACTTGTAATTCCAATAACTCCTGAATGTTTGTTTACAAGTGTATATGCGGTATTTCGGTTAATTTCTTCTTTTTCCATAATAAAATTATAAGCACCAATATCCAAATCACCACATCTTGTACCCATCATAAGCCCTTCAACGGGAGTCATACCCATTGATGTATCAACTGATTTCCCGTTTTTAATAGCCGCAATTGATGCTCCGTTTCCCAGATGGCATGTTATGATTTTGCTGTTATTATAGTCCATTCCAAGAATTTCACAAGCTCTATTAGAAACATATCTATGGCTTGTACCATGAAAACCGTATCTTCTGATTTTATATTTTTCGTACAATGAGTAGGGGATTGCGTACATATATGAATAATCGGGCATTGTCTGATGAAAAGCAGTATCGAAAACACCACATTGTTTAACATTTGGCAACAATGTTTTCATAGCGTAAATCCCTTTTAAATTAGGCGGATTATGAAGTGGGGCAAGTTCAACACATTCTTCCATCGTTTTGATTACTTCGTCTGTAATAAGAACACTTGAATTGAAATGATCTGCACCGTGAACAACTCTGTGACCGATTGCATTAATTTCAGATAAATCTTTTATGCAACCGTGTTTTTCGCTTTTTAGAATTCCAAGTATATATTCTATCCCTGACTGATGGTCAATTATTTCGCCTTTAAAAACTACAACTTGACCGTCCTGACGAGTGTGTTTAATTATGGAACCCTTTAATCCGATTTTATCTACAAGACCCTTAGCGATAACATCGCCATGAGGCATATTAAAAAATTGATATTTGATTGATGAACTACCGCTATTTATGACTAATATTTTCATTTTATATTTTTTAGAAGTTTAAAATTATTTTTATAATGCATGTCCTATTTTTACACCTTGTTCGTTGTAAATATAGAAACCACGTCCAGCTTTTCTGCCTGTATTCTGTGAACGCATTAGTCTTTTTAGAATAGGAGAAGCTTTGTATTTTAAATCTCCAAACTCATCATACATATTTTCCAACCAGCGAACAACTCTGTCAATTCCAATTTTATCAGCCATTTCAAAAGGACCTAATGGCAAATTCATACTTAACTTTGCGGCAGTGTCAATGTTTTCAATATCTGAAACATTTTCCATAAGCATTATACAAGCTTCGTTAATCATAGGAGCAAAAAGTCTGACAGTAATCAAACCCGGAGATTCTGCAACTTTAATAAATTGTTTGCCTAATAGAATTGAAAATTTCTGAACATTTTGACAAACATCTTCGGTTGTGTATATTCCTCTGACTATTTCGACAAGTTTTGCATCGGGCGATGTTGTTGAAATGTGCATACTTATACATCTGTTTTTATGTTTTAACACTGATGCAAGTTCGGAAATGATTGTGGTTGTTGAGTTTGTGGCAATAATTGTACTAGGAGATACGTGTTGTTCAATTTTTTTGAAAATTTCTTTTCTGATTTCTTTTGCATTTTCTCTGGTTTTAGAAAGTATTGATTCAATTACAATGTCGCATCCATTTAGTTCGTTGTAATCTAAACTGCCTTTAATACGTGAAACAATTCCTTGTTTTTCAGAGGCTGTAACTCCCCAACGTGTGAATTTGAATTCAAGCTCTTCTTTAATTTCTTTGTTTGCTTCTTCAATTTTATCATTGTTTAACTCAATAAAGACGACATCCATACCTCTGGAAGCAATCATAATTGCAAGACGTTGTCCCATTGTGCCGCAACCAATAATGCCTACTTTTTCGAACTGTGCTTTTGGGCGGTCTTTTTTGCTAAGAGCATATTCTTCTAATTGCTCAATTATTTGTTCACTCATATTGTTTTTGTTTTAAAATGTTATATTGTTGTATTGTTGAATTGTTATGTTGTTGAATTGGCTAATTAACTCATTTGCTAATTGACACATTGTTTCATTTGCTTCGTACCTCGCAATGACGTTGTTGTATTGTTGAACTTCATACCTCATACCTCATGCTTTTTACTTAATATCTCTACCTCAAACTTTTAGTACAATCCTGCTGCCTGATTAGCTGTAATAGCAACAAGATTAACTATGTCGCTTGCAGAACAACCTCTTGATAAATCATTTATTGGAGCAGCCATTCCTTGTAAAACCGGTCCTATTGCCTCTGCATTTGCAAGTCGCTGTACAAGTTTATACGCAATATTTCCGGCGTTTAAGTCGGGGAATACCAAAACATTAGCTTTTCCGGCAACTTTGCTTCCCGGAGCTTTTTTCTTACCGATTGCTTCAATAAGAGCGGCATCAGCCTGAAGTTCGCCTTCTATCTGAACTTCGGGAGCCATTTCTTTTGCAATTTTTGTTGCATTAACAACTTTATCAACCATTTTGTGAGTGGCGCTGCCCATTGTAGAGAAGCATAACATAGCAACTTTAGGTTCAAAACCACCAATAGATTTGGCAGTTTTTGCAGAAGCTACAGCTATTTCGGCTAGTTCTCTTTCGTTGGGGTCAGGGTGAACTGCACAATCAGCAAATACTAATATTCCGTTTTCGCCAAAAGATTTATTTTGTAAAATCATAAAAAATGCACCTGAAACAACACTGATTCCGGGTAAAGTTTTAATATATTGAAAGGCTGGTCTTATTGTAGTAGCAGTAGGTGCAACGGCTCCGCCTACCATTCCGTCTGCTTCTTTGTTTTTAATCATTAAAGTAGAAAGATAGTATGGACTTAGAAGTTCTTCCATGGCTTTTTCCATAGTAAGTCCTTTTTCTTTACGCATTTCTACCATTATTTTTGCAAGTTCTTCTTTTTTATCGTAGTTAACGGGGTCAATAATTCTTGCTTTTTCAATATTGCCGAGTTTTAAACTTTTGGCGTTTTTCAAGATGTTATGACGGTTCCCGTAAAGAATAATTTTTGCTATATTTTCACGGATTATTTCATCGGCGGCGATAAGAGTTCTTTCTTCTTCTCCTTCCGGTAATGCAATCGTTTTCTGAAATTGCGTTGCTTTTTGTTTGATAGATGTTAAGAAATCCATTGTAATTAGTTGATTTTTAGAGTATTAAATAATAAATATTTTTCTGTAAATTTAGAATAATAATTTAAACATAAATAAAAAAGGATAATGATTTTAGTCAGAATTTCAAATATTTAAAAACAATTTTTGTTTTATTATTGTTTAACCTGAATTATTCACATAATTACTTACGTGAAATCTCTTTGTTAGTTCAGGAGTTATAAAGCCTGTGCTGAAAGCATCTAAGTTTAAGGCCTGCCCTATAAGGGGCTATAAAGTTATGGTATTTTTTAAATTTAAAATTTAGCCCAAATTTGGGCTAAAAACTTGTACCGAAGGGATCTGAATTAAAATCAACTTAACCATTTAACTTTAAACTTTTAGACCCTTACATGGCAAGCATTTCAACTCCACATTATTTATGAATAATGTGGGTTAAATTCTTTTAAAAGTGGTTGTTGAGTTTGCCTGTGCTGTCGGCATAATCACAATTTCGTTTATGTTGACATTTTGCGGTCTTGTAATCAAAAATTCTATTGTTTCTGCAATGTTTTTTGCTGTTAGAGGCTCAAAACCCTTATAAACTTCTTTTGCTTTTTCTTGGTCACCAAGTCTGACAATCGAAAATTCAGTTTCAACCATACCCGGAGCTACTGAACTTACTTTGATGCCGTAAGGAAGTAGTTCGGTTCGCATAGCTTTTGTAATTGATTCAACTGCATGTTTTGATGCACAGTAAATATTCCCTTTTGGGTAAGTTTCTTTACCTGCAATCGAGCTGATGTTAATAATCTGACCTTTTAATCTGCCAATCATTATGGGCATAATAAGCCTCGAAATGTACAATAATCCTTTGACGTTTGTGTCAATCATTTGTTCCCAGTTATCAATATCCCCGTCGAAAATAAAATCTAAACCTGCTGCCAAACCGGCGTTGTTAATAAGCAAATCTATCTGTTTCCATGTATCGGGCAGTGAATTGAAAACAGCTTCTGTTTCTTGCCTTTTTCTAATGTCAAAGCATAAAATTTCTACTTTAACCTTAAAATTATTTTTGATTTCAAATTTTAATTTTTCCAGATTAATCATTCTCCTTCCGGTTATTATAAGGTTATAACCATTTTTTGCAAGCATTAAGGCAGTTTCATACCCGATTCCTGAGCTTGCTCCTGTTACCATTGCAATCATAATCTTGTTTTTTCTGTTTATAAATTTTCTAAGTTTTGTTTTTGTACTTTTGTCAATTTTGATACAACTGAATTGTATGATTCCGAAATTAGTTCTTTTAATAGGTTGTCGTTAATAAGACCTTGTGTATCAACCGAAATCCATTGTCTTTTGTTCAGGTGGTATCCGGGCTTAATTCCTTCGTGTTCGTTAACTAATACTTGATTTTTAGAAGGTTAATTTTTAAGATTTATGTAATCAAAAATATCTATATCAACTAATGCAAACATTTTGTCCATAACTTTAAACAACAATGTTGTTTCATCGAAAGGTAAATCTTCTGTCGCACCTTTAAAAGACAAACAAAAGTCACGTAATTTTTCAATATTCATTAAAAACTGTTTTGGTAACAAAAATAATTAAAATTGAACAATAACACTATTTTTTTTTTGAATATAATCAATTTTGAGAAATATTTTTGTTTGTACTAATGAGCGAAATATGAATTTAACCTAATAAAGCTATTTATGTTTAATTCATTTTTTTATTTTTGTAGAATGAAAGATAAGTATATAAATAAACCAAAAAAATATTCTCGTTTTAAAAGGCTGATAATCAAGCGTTTGTTTACATTAAAAAGAAAAGTAAGTTATTTGTTTGATAATAAGAAATACAGCAAGAGTTTTTTTGAAAATAAATTTGAATTCAAAATTTTTGAGCATAAATCGTTTTTATTAAGAGAGCTCAAAGATGTAGAGATGTATTTGCAAATAAACAAAATAACAAATCTAAAATTAGCAATTAAAAAGATAAATGGTATTGTTATAAAACCAAAAGAAACATTCTCTTTTTGGAAATTAATTGGAAGACCAACAAAAAAGAAAGGCTATTTGGAAGGATTGCTGCTTTTTAACGGGCATTTGAAAAAAGGAATTGGCGGAGGATTGTGTCAATTGAGTAATTTGTTGTACTGGATGTTTTTACATACTCCTCTTGAAGTAACAGAAAGATGGAAACATTCTTTTGATGTTTTTCCTGATGTTAACAGAAAAATTCCTTTTGGTAGCGGAGCAACTGTCTCATATAATTATGTTGATTTACAGGTATATAATCCAACTGAACAGAATTTTCAGATTTGTTTATGGCTTTCTGATGAATATTTAAACGGAGAAATACTCTCAGACAAAACTATTAATAAAAAATACCAAGTCTTTGAGCAGGGGCACCAGATTGTTCAACAATGGTGGGGAGGATATACCAGACAAAATGAAATACACAGAAAAATAATTGATATTGACGGTACTGAAAAAACCGAATTTGTAACTCAGAATTATGCAATTATGATTTATAATCCAATGCTTAATCCTTAATATTTCTTTTAAAAAAACTTTTATATTTGCAGTTTAAAATTTGATAATGAGTAAAATTTCATTTATTGTAAATAGCAAAAACTCTCGAAAATGTAAGAAGTTTGATGATCTTATTAAGTTTTTGAAATTAGAACATCTAATAGAATTAAAACACACTATATCTATCGGTGATGGCATTTCAAAAGCCAGAGAAGCCTCGGATAACGGAGCTGATATAATTGTTGCAGTTGGTGGAGATGGTACAATAAATGAAGTTGCTAACGGAATAATGTTAAGCAGAAAAGAAAATAAGCCTTTAATGGGGATAATGCTATGCGGTACCGGAAACGACTTTTTACGTTCTTTTCAGATTAGACCGATTGAACAAATGTTGTCTGATATAAGAGTTCGAGAAATTGACTTGGGGCTTATTAAATGTAAAGATAAAAACAAAAACGACATTGAAAGATACTTTGTAAACATTGGCGATATTGGTGTCAGTGCTTTAACAGTACAAATTGTAAATGGCAGTAAAAAGAGACTTGGAAGTGCATTGACTTTTTTTGTAGGAGTTTTGCGGGCTTTTTCTGGTTACAAACATAATGAAGTGCACGTCAAAGCAAAAGAATTTGAATATTCAGGAAAAATAACAACTGTTGTATTTGCCAACGGACAATATTTTGGCGGGGGAATAGGAATTGCCCCGAATGCTTTATTAGATGACGGATATTTTGATGTTACTCTTGTCGGTAATATAAAAACAAGAACTTTTTTAAAATATTTCCCTTCTTTAAGAAAAAAAGACCGAATCGAACATAAAGAAGTATTTTATTACAAAACACAGGAAGCTTTCATAAAATCTTTAAAATCAGTTGATTATCCGATTGAAGCAGATGGTGAATTTTTGGGATTTACGCCTCTGAATGTCAAATTGATTAAAAATGCTTTAAAAATTATTTTTTAGTTTTTTGGTTTAAATTTTGCAATAGTCTAATACTAATAAACAGACTTTGCAGTGAGATATCTATTATACTTTGTTTTTACTTTTATAGGTATTACTTTATTTGCCCAAGATGTTATGGTTTTGGACAAATTCAGCAATTTGGGTATGCCCGGAGTAACTGTTTATGCTCTTAATTACACTGATACACTTAAAACAAACAGCATAGGTGAAGTTAATATTGATATTTTCGACAACAATTCAACCATAATTTTTTCTTTCCCTTATTTTACAACTGCGAGATATACAAAAGAGCAATTAGCAAAGCTTCATAACACAATTTATCTTGAACGTGGTGATGAATTAAAAAAAATATCATCGACAAGTCCTCTCCGGTCAAAGGAATATTCAGCTGATTTGCCTTTTTTTATTGATATTGTAGATTTAGATGAACCATCAATGAACTTTGAAACAGAAGGTTCAGGCGACAGAATAACTTTTACAAACAACAACGGAGGTTTGTCCGTTTTTAGGGGGCTTGATGCAAATAAGATGCTTATTGCTATTGATGGTATAAGACTGAACAATGCAATTTATAAAAACGGGAAAGTTGACAGATTGCTGAGTTTCGACAATACAATGGCTTTGAGAGTTCAGCAAATATACGGAACCGGATTTACATCATTCAGTTCAGAAGCAATTGGAGGTGTTATCCATTATTTTACGCATATACCAAAAATATCGCAGGATTATGCGGTTGCTTTCCAAGCTGAAACAAATGTAAAATATGAATCTGCGACTAATTCGACTATTGGAAATATAAATTTCAGTATCAGCAGCCTCAAATTATCTTCATTTACAAGTGTAAGTTACGGAAATTTCGGTGAAATAAGAATGGGCGCAAACAGAAAAAAACTACCTGCTGAGGATTCTCTTTACGGTTACCATCTGGAATATATTGAAAGGAATGATAACGTTGATTTAATAATAAACAACAAGAACCCGTTAATGCAGGTAGGCACTGATTACGAACAATTATACCTGCTTCAGAAGTTAAGATTTAAAACAGGTAATTATTCTAATCTTTTATTAAATTTTCATTTTGTAAATACTTCGGAATTAGCAATTTATAGTGGTTTAAGAGAGATTAACGGCGACCATCTGAGATTCAGCGAATGTAATTTTGAACCTCAAAATAAATACCTTGCTTCTGTAAATTATATGTACGAACGCAAAACACGTTTTTTTGATTTTTTATCTTCACAATTATCCTATAATTTTATAGAAGAATACAGAATTACACGGAAGTACAATAATAACACAGCATTGCATCAGATAGAAAGTTTAGATGTGATAAAATTTAACGCTGATTTTGTTAAAGTTTATAATGTTAACAGATTGCTTTATGGTATTCAATACGACTACAACAGGTTGAATTCGGAAGCTTTTTTTTATAATATTCTGACAAATGAAAAAAGTTCAGGGTTGAATCGTTATCCGACATTGGGCAGTTTTTCCAATGATTTTTCGGCGTATGCAAATTTTAAATATATGCGATATACCGGTTTTAAAGTCAATTTGGGATTACGTTACAACTTTAATTACACAAATGCAAATTTCGACATCACAAGCCCTCAATTGCCTCTAAGCTTTCAAAATAAGGTTTATAAACAAGGCTCACCTGCTGCAAGTATAAGTTTTGACACTTATCCAATCAGAGGGTTACAGGTAAAATTGCTTTTATCTACTGCAAAACACACGCCTGTTTTAGATGAATTTGCAAAAGTTATGGTTAAAGACTTTATTGTAACTATCCCTACTGATGATTTGAAACCCGAAACATATTTCAATTCTGAATTAGGAATAACTATTACAATGTTTGAAAAAATCAGAATCTACGGTGCTTTTTTTTACAATGAAATTTTTAACGCAATTGTTTCAAAAGATACATTGTTGAACAATAATGACAGTATTTATTTCGGTACCGACAGATATCTTTTGGTAACAAAGTCAAATATTCCAAGAGCTTTTGTTTACGGAGCTTCAGGCGGATCCTATTTTAACTTTGCATTCGATCAGAAAGAAAAAATTTATATAAAACAAAGTTTGAGTTTTAATTACATAAAAGGTTTGAATAAAAAAACAAATGAAGTTTTATCAAATATTTCTCCATATTACGGAAATGTTGGATTAACTTTCAATTATTATTGGGTTTCGTTGCGTTTAAGTTACATTTTCAATGGTGCAAAACCTTATGAAGAACTTTCTCAATTTGGCGAAGATTATATAGAAAGAGCAAGTTCATCGGGTTTTATGGCTTGGGAAACTCTAAATGCAAAGTTAATGTTCGTTTACAAAGATATTGCAAAATTCAGTTTTGGGGTTGATAATATTTTCGACAGATTTTATATAGTTTACAATACACCGGTCGCTGCTCCGGGTCGGAATTATATTTTTTCAATAAAATTTGCAATCAAGTAATTTTATTTTTTATTTTTGCATATTAAAAAAAACAGGAAGTTTTGGTTGATGATAATCAAATAAAAGATATAATTCAAGTTATAAAGAAAGTTGCTGACTACGATTTTAGTGATTATTCAATAAAATCATTTCAACGTAGAATAGACAAAATACTTGAAGATTACAGGTTGGATTTTAATGGTTTGGTTAAAAGAATTTATTCTTCAAGTCCCGAAGAGATGGAGAAACTAATTGCCGATATTACTGTCAATACAACAGAATTATTCCGTAATCCAATTGTGTGGCACTCAGTTAAATATCGTATATTACCTAAATTAAAAGATAATGAAAAAATTGATATTTGGCACGCAGGCTGTTCCACCGGTCAGGAAGTATATTCAATGCTCATTCTTTTGAAAGAAATGGGAATGCTCGACAAAGTTAATGTATATGCAAGCGACATTAATCAGTTAGCCATTGACAAAGCAAAAAAAGGCGAATATATTTATCGTTTCAATATCGAATATCTTCAGAATTTTGATGAAGTAATCAGAAAAAACCCTTACAATTTCGAAGAATACAACGATGTTCCCTATTCAAGATATTTTGATATTGATCAGGAATTAGACAAAATAAGTATAAAAAATGAATATAAAGACATAGCAATTTTCAAAAAACAGGATTTAGTTAAAAGAGAAAATGTTTTTTATAAGAAATTTGACGTAATTATGTGCCGTAATGTGCTGATTTATTTCAATCTGAAACTTCAGTCTCAAATTCTGAACTTTTTTTACGATAACCTGAAATTCCCCGGATATTTGGTGTTGGGATATCACGAAAGTATATTGGGAAATGAAGTCGTCAAGTTTCACAAAAAGCATTACTATTATACAAAGAAATTGATTTAACGATGATAACAGAAAAAAAATACATATTAAACCGAAATGATTATAAAACAATTATCGACTTTGTACGCGAAAAATATTCTGTTAATCTTTCATTATATGCTTATACAATAACAAAACGAAGAATTGAATATTTCTTTTCTCAATATAACATAGAAAATATTAATCAACTGATAAATTTTTTAGACAGAGAAAAATTCTGGATAAGTCTTTACGAATTTTTGATTGTGCCTACTACCGAGGCATTCAGAGATTCTGATGTCTGGAGTAAGTTCAGTAAAAAGGTTCTGCCAAAATTATCAGGTTTGGAAAAAATAAAAATCTGGATGCCTGAGGTTTCGTCTGATGATGAATTGTTTACGCTTCTTGTAATTTTGTATGAAGCTGAAATTCTCAGTAAAACAAGTGTTTTGATTACATCAGAACTTGATAAAACAGAAACAAACATTAAAAATCAGAAATTCAATCAAAAAAAATTTACTACATCTAAACAAAACTATTTGGCATATAACCCTCACGGTTGCTTTGAAAATTATTTTTCAAACGGGAATTTTTTTATTAAAAAAGAGTTGTTTGAAAATGTTACATTCAGTAGATTTTGTTTTACAAAAAATGATATACAAAACACAAATTTTGATATAATAATATTTAGAAACAGAATGCTATATTACAGTCCTTTGTTGCAAAAAACAGCTTTGGATATTATATACGAAGC
Source organism: Acetofilamentum sp. (assembly GCA_020722645.1). Lineage (GTDB taxonomy): Bacteria > Bacteroidota > Bacteroidia > Bacteroidales > JAFGUD01 > JAFGUD01. The sequence goes on from DYKL01000057.1 coordinate 11,331, forward strand.
ATTGATTCCGAAAGGATTTCTGCTGATTGGACTCAGGGAAACTTTAAACAACTGGGCTTTAAAAAACAGATTTAATTTATACGAAAAAGATACAAATATTTTTCAAAAGAAGAAATAGCTTAATAATGGCAAAAAAATACATAGTAATTGGCGGTTCTGCCGGTAGTTTTCAAACAATTTTGGGCTTACTCGAAGCATTGCCTAAAAATTATCCGTTCCCGATATTTTTAGTTTTGCATCGCCTGAAAAATATAAGCAGTGGTTTCGTTGAAGCTTTATCTATAAAATCAAAAATAAATCTTCTTGAACCAAACGACAAAGAAATAATCGAAGCCGGAAATATTTATCTTGCACCTGCCAATTATCATATGTATGCAGAGTTTGACAATACTATTTCTCTGTCAACAGAAGAAGCCATAAATCATTCTCGGCCTTCTATTGACATCACTTTTTATTCTGTCGCTCATTCTTTGAGAGAAAAAGCAATCGGCGTGCTTCTTTCCGGAGCAAATAAAGACGGAGCCGAAGGTCTTAAAGAAATTAAGGAAATGGGCGGTATAACTGTTGTCCAAGACCCTAATGATGCTCAAATTCAAACTATGCCACAAGCGGCAATAGATTTATTTAAGGTTGACAAAATTTTGACAACCGAAGAAATTATTAATTACTTATCAAAACTTCATTTTCTATATGTATAAAAAAAGAGCAAACATAATTTTTATTGCAATTTTGGCATTAAGTGTTATAATTGCATTATTGGTTTTGAAAATAATTCCTATAAAAGAAAACTTAGTTGCTGATGCTGTACTTATATATGTGTTTTTATGTATTGTTGCTGTTTTTTCTTTATATAAATTTATTGACATCTTACAAAATAAAAAACCGAAAGAAGAAGTCAAAATTATTTATAAGTCCTTCGAAAAACAGAAAGCCGGTGAAGACATTATTGAAAGAAAAACATCAGATAAAATTCAGAAATACACAGAAAATATTACAAGCGGCATTGATAATTTAGACTCGCATGAAAAAGTTTCAGAGTTGTTGCTTCAAAATTTTGCAAAGTCTTTTAATATTGTTCAGGGGATTGTTTATATTCTGAATAAAGAAAGTAATCATTTCGAGGTTTCAAACACTTATGCAGTATATCAAACAGAAACATATCAGTCATTTCAGGAGGGCGAAGGTATTACCGGACAAGTTGCAAAAAACAGAAAATTTTTATATATTGATAATGTACCTGAAAATTACATTACTGTTTTATCGGGATTAGGGCAGGGGAGTCCAAAATTTTTGGCTTTTTTGCCTATTGTTTCAAATAATAAAACTATTGCAATAATTGAAATTTCAACTTTTGAGCCATTGCCTAATCCAACAGAACAAATTATTAATTCAATTACAGAAAAACTGACAATTATTTTTGAAAAATTCGTTTAAACTGATTTTATGCAAAATAATAATAAAAACAACAAAGAAAAGCAAACGAGAAAACATTTATTGGCTGTAACTCTTAATGATAAAGAATTTTTGGTACTTCAAAAGTATATAAAAAAATACAGGGTTAAAAACAAGGCAAATTTAGTTCGAAAAGCTTTGTTTACTTATATTTTGGAGCAATTTGATCAGGATTATCCGACTTTATTTAATAATTAATACTACAAATCATGAAAAAAATTATTTTACTAACAGTTATCGCATTATCATTTACTTTTGTTAATGCTCAGAATATATACAAAACAGACTACGAATATCAGGCAGATGTTACTGTTTATATCGTAGATTATGAATATCAGGCTGATTTATGCGTTTTTGTTGAGGATTATGAATATCAGGCTGACGGAAACGAAGGAAAATGGTTTTTTGTAGATTATGAATATCAGGCAGATAAAAAAGTTTTTTTTGTAGATTATGAATATCAGGCAGATGTTAAGATTTACTTTGTAGATTATGAATATCAGGCAGGCTGGAAGAATAATTCCAAATCGTATTTGTTTTTTTAGTCAGAAAGGCTTTTAAGCATGGGATTTTGGTTAAGGAATTACTAAATTTTTTATTCTTAGTGTTCCTTAGTGTTTTAGTGGTGAAAAATTAATTATTTTGGCTCTTTTCTTAAAAAATGTGGGTAGATATTCTATTTATAGCATTATATCCGTTTGATTGCTTGAAAGCGGTCTTACGGATTTTTACCCTACAAATGTTTAACACCTTTGATGTTCTTGGCTTTTATTAAAGCCACCAACAATTTCTCATATAAGAGCCATTATTTTTAGTGTTCCTTAGTGTCTTAGTGGTGAAAAATTAATTATTCTTAGTGTTCCTTAGTGTCTTAGTGGTGAAAAATTAATTATTCTTAGTGTTCCTTAGTGTCTTAGTGGTGAAAAATTAATTATTCTGGCTCTTTTATGAAAAATTGTTGGTAAAATTTGACATTTTTGGCATAAAGT
>DYKL01000058.1 GCA_020722645.1 Acetofilamentum sp.
TGCCAAAAATGTCAAATTTTACCAACAATTTTTCATAAAAGAGCCAAATTTTTTACAAAAAAACTCAAAAAAATAAACATTGAATATTTTTTTTATATGTTTTACAGCAATTAATGAAAATTTTTCGTCAAAAAACTTATTGATTTTACAGAAAAAATATTAAGAGGAAAATTCATTTGTTTACACCAAAACACAACAAAACAGCGTATTTTTATATATAAATTATATTTATTTAACTATATTAACTATTAAAACAATATAAAAATAACACATTTGTTGTTTTCAATGGCAAAAAATAGTTTTTTCATAGCAGTAAAAGAGATAAAATGCCGTGGCGCCCCCTTAAAACGCAAAATAAGGGCATTTCTGGTTTTGTGGTAATTTATGTCTCCGAAAGATTATAATTGCTTTAATGGGCTTTATTTTGAGTCTTTTTAAAAAAATCACAAAAAAATTGCTTTAAAAATGTGTTTTTGTGGTGAGTTTTGTTATATTTTATTGGCTTTTTTTGTGATTATTAGAATTGTTAACTTGTTTTATACATACAAGTATTATTAGAATTGTGTGAACGATTTCGGTTAAGACATTTTTTGTCGTTTAATAAGATATTTAATCAAAACATTTTTAAAGTCTTCATTAATATCAGCGGCAATAAAATCAATTCTATATTGTCCTGCTTTGATTTCTAATTGTTTAAACCAGTCTTTTGTTTTTTTAGTATATATTTCCCGAATGTTGTTAGGGTTTATTTTCAATATTTCACCTGATTCCAAATCAATAAATTTGTATGGTCTGTTTTCATATTCAAAATTCAGTTCAAATTTGCCGTCAAAAACGTGAAATATCAGGACTTCGTGTTTGTTGTGTTTAAGGTGTTGCAGGGCGTTAAATAAGTCATCGGGATTGTTATGTTCAAACATATCGCTGAATATGATTACCAAAGATTTTTTGTGTATCATTTCGGCAAATTTGTGAATAGATTCTGCAACTAAGGTTGGTTTGTTTTCTTTGTGCTCCTTATCAAGTAGTTCCTGCAGTTTGGTGTAAAGAAAATTTATGTGTGTTTTGCTTAGTTTCGATTCAGTTTTCAGATAAATATCTTCGTCGAAAAAACTTATACCAACTGCGTCTCTTTGTTTGGAAAGCAGATTAATCAAAGCGGCAGATGTGTAAGCAGAGAAAATGAGCTTGTTGAATTTTTTTTTGTCAGGAAACAACATAGAAGAAGAGGTGTCTATAAGGATGTTACATCTTAAGTTTGTTTCTTCTTCGTATCTTTTGACAAATAATTTTTCAGTTCTTCCATATAACTTCCAGTCAATATGTCTTGTACTTTCTCCGGTGTTGTATAATCTGTGTTCGGCAAATTCAACCGAAAATCCGTGATAAGGGCTCTTATGCAAACCGGTAATAAAACCTTCGACTACCTGTTTGGCTATAAAATCAATGTTTTCCAGCTCTTTGAACTGCTGTACTTCTGCTAAATTTTTCAATTTGAAAATTTTAAAAAAAAATAAATCTGCATAAAAAAATGCAGATAAATTTTATTTGTTTGGTAAAAGTTTAAAAATATTTTTCAAGTGTGTCGCACAAAACTTTTTTTGGAACTGCTCCGACAACTCTTTCTTTAAATTCACCGTCTTTAAAAAACATAACAGTAGGTATGTTTAAAACGGCATATTTTGTTGGTACTTCGGGATTGCTGTCAACGTCTAAACTGCAAATAACTGCTTTGCCTTCATATTCTTCTGCCATTTTTTCGATATGAGGGGCAATCATTCGGCAAGGTCCGCACCATTCTGCCCATAAATCAATTACAACCGGTAATTTTGATTTTAAAACTACTTCTTCAAAGTTGCTGTCTGTTAGTTCTATAGGTGTCATATTTATAAATTTTAATTTATTACAAAGAAAAAAAAATTTTTTTAAATTAAAACAATTTTGCAAATATGTTAATGTTTTTTTATTTTTACACGATTTTAGAATTTAAAAAAATTGCTATGAGCCAATTAATTATCACAACCGATGTGTCATCTATCAGACCTGTTTTTGTTGAAGGAACAGCCGAAAATATCAAAAGATACAATCAACTCAAAAAATTGTTTGAAAATACAAAAGAATACAGAATTTTTGCAGAACCCGTTCCTGCTGGTGGACAAAAAGTTGCTTGGCACACCGAATACGAAGGTAAAATCATACCGTTCAGAAAACTTGACGAAGAAGAACAAGAAAAAGCAAAAGGACTTCTTAAAACAGAAGTCAATAAAATGTATAAAACTATTGTTTCTTTAATTGACGAAGAGCAAAACAGAAAAAGATTGTTTGAACTCATAGATTCTTGTATAGAAATTCCTGATTTTGATGATATTTATCTGGTTCAAAATGCAGATGGCAGAAAAAATTTCTGTCTGGTAAGATGGGGTTTTATAAATGAAGACTTTAATTCTCCAAAACATCTTATCGCAAACCTGATTCCTTTGCAGGTAGCTACTTTAAATTTGAGAGCAATAAAAGGAAATAATAAATTAGCAAACGGAGAAAAAATTTATTTTGAATACGAAAATAAGACACATGACTATACAAGCAACGAGAAAGGCAGAATTTTTCTGGAAGATATAAAATTACTTACAAAAATTACTGCATATCAACTTGATGACAAACAAAATAAATTATACGTTCAGGAATATATTGTTGAAAACGACTCTGAAATAACCTTTTTTATAGGCAATCAAGGAATGCCAAAACAAAATGTTTCAGTCCAGACTCTTGATGATTTTGATAATATTCTGACAAATGTAACAATAAAAATTCATTATGATGATGTAGAATTTACTTCTGACTCAAATAGCCAGGGCTTTATTGAATTAGGTGAGCTTTTTGTGGACACAAAAGTTACTTGTTATCAGGTAAAAAATGAAAATATTATAAAAACAGTCGTTTTTAATGTTCAGGAGGGTAAAAATATTTATTTTGTTAATGTATTGAAACACAAAACAAGTGGAACGGTCAAAATAAAAGTAATTGACGAAAATTCAGAAACAATACCATTTGCTCAAATACAGGTTAAATACCCTGATGGAACCGAAAAACATTTTCAGGCAGATGAAAACGGAATGTTGCAAATAGAGAATATGCCATTTAAAGAAGATATGGTTTTTAGACAAATTATTGATAAGCTTCCACAATTTCAGCAGATTATTAAATTTACAGACGAAGATAAAATATTTCACTTTAAAGGTAAAGGCGTGAAAACTCCTTTCGATTATACAAAATTGACGGTCGAAGTTATTAATAAAAATAATGAACCTATTCCTAATCTGAAATTAAAAATTGAAAACGGAATAAAATCTTATAATCAAGTTACAGATACAAACGGAATAGCTGAGTGGAAAGAACTTGATTGTTCTAAAAAAATCACTGCAGTTGTTGAATATAAAGAGAAAAAGAAAGTTGAGGAAATAAATTGTACCGGTCAGGAAACAAAACACACCATAAAAATAGGTAACAAAGTAGGTTTATGGTGGTTATGGATTTTAATAATTTTGCTTTTAATAATTCTCGGTATAATTTTCGGTCCGAAATTATTTAAAAAAGATGTTACTGATATTGTCGATACTAATAATAATGTTGTTGTAGTTGATACTAATATAGTTGAAATTCATAAAGGTATGAAAGTTATTGTTTTAGATGAATCCGGTTATAAAATAAACAATGCGGAAGTATCAATTACATATAATGATTCAACATATACACTTAAAACAGATGCTGAAGGAGAAGCTGTTTTTGAAAAATTAACAGACACAAATAAATTTGTAACAGTTGTTGTTAAAGCCCCAAAATTTACGGAACAACGTTTAACTTTCAAAGTTACAACAGAAAAGAATATAATATTAGGACAAAATTCGACTGAAATGTCAGATTTGGCATTACCGTGCGGAACAATGGTTGAATCAAAAGGGTATCATTCTACAATTCAGACATTTATGATGAAAAAATCAAAAGGTCAGTTTAAACTGCTTTATGATATGTTCAATATACCTGATAAAATAATCGTATATCAGGGACCGGCATCAAAAAAATCAAAAGATAAAATAATCTGGCAATCACCTGATTTTGAAAGCCGCTTGCATACAGTATATGTGAATTTTGAATCTGCTGACAGTCTTATTACCGTTGAAATTGTCGGAGGTGATACTACAAAAACCGAGTGGTATTTCAGACCCAATTGTCCAAATTAAAATAACTTGTAAATAATTTTGTGTAATAAATTTTTTGTTTTATTTTTGCAGACCAAAATTTTTAAGAAATAATTAACAAAAAGTTTAAAATTATGCAGAATCATTACGAGACTGTTTTCATTATGACTCCCGTTTTATCTGAAGATCAGGTAAAGGAAACGGCACAAAAATTCAAAGATTTTCTTCTCAAAAAAGGAGCTGAATTCGTTTATGAAGAAAATTGGGGTTTAAGAAAATTAGCCTACAAAATTAAAAACAAAAGTACAGGTTTTTACCAACTTTTTGAATTTAAGATTGATACTCAGGCAATAACAGATTTTGAAATTCAACTTAAACGAGATGAAAGAATAATGCGTTATCAAACAGTTACTCTCGATAAATTTGGTGTACTGTTTAACGAACGTCACAGAGCAAAAATAAAAGAAAATAATGAACAAGGTCCAAAACCTGTTGTTATTGACGAAATTATTAACTAAAAAAAGGAGAAAATAAAATGGCTCAAACTGATATTAAATATTTGACACCCCCATCAATAGAATTTAAAAAGAAAAAATATTGCTGGTTCAAAAAAAATAACATTAGATATATTGATTACAAAAATCCTGAGTTCTTGAAACAATTTCTTAATGAACAAGGTAAAATATTACCACGTCGTTTAACCGGAACTTCTTTGAAATATCAGAGAAAACTTTCTCAAGCTGTTAAACGTGCCAGACAACTTGCTCTTTTACCTTATGTAACTGATTTGTTGAAATAGAAAATTACAAATTTTAAAAATTAAAATTCAATACAATGGAAGTAATATTAAAACAAGATATAGCAAAATTGGGACTTAAAGATGATTTAATTGTTGTTAAAAACGGATATGCAATCAATTATTTAATTCCTAAAGGTTTAGTTGTTCAAGCTACACCTAACGCAAAAGTTGTTCTTGCCGAAAATAAAAAACAACAGGCTCATAAAGAACAGAAAATCAGAGAAGAAGCTCAGCAGACTTCTGAAAAATTAAACGGATTAAAACTTACTATTGGAGCAAAAACAAGCACAACAGGCAAAATTTTCGGTTCTATTACAACTATTCAAATTGCCGAAGAACTTCAAAAGAAAGGTTTTGAAATCGACAAAAAGAAAATTGAGTTCAGTTCTGTTAAAGAAATTGGCACATATAAAGCTAAAATCAATTTGTACAGAGACATCAAAGCTGAAGTTGAATTTGAAGTTGTTTCTGAATAATCTTTTTTTATACAAATATAAAGCAGAATTTTTAATTCTGCTTTTTTTTTTGTTTCTGCAACTTATATTTTAAAATTTATCTTTTTTTAAATACAAAAAGATTATTGAAATGAAAAAATTAGTCCCGATTATTTTAAGCTTGCTTTTTTTTATAAATATTCAAGCTCAAAACACAAAATTTACTTATAATTTTGATGATTTTCAGATACAAAATATTGACAGTTATCAATTAATTGTTTTGCCAAATTCTCAACAATTAGCAAAAGTCGGAGAACCTTGTCTTCCTTTTGTTTCTGTCAGTTTGCTATTGCCTCCGCAAAAAATATCAAAAAAAATTGAATATATCTTTGAGGAAAAAACTAAAATAAACGGAAATTTTAATCTGTATCCAAAGCAACACGTCAGACCTTTCAGTTCAGATGAGACAAACAATTTCATGGTCAATGAACAAATATACGAACAGACTCAGTATCCCGAAAACAGAAATTCTGATGTTACAACCAAATTTATGAACGGATACGGCTTTGCTTTTTCTACGTTTACTCCATTTGAATACAATCCTTCGACAGGTGAATTGTTTTTGTACAAAAAAGTAACTGTTGTTGTTGAATATAAAAACGACAAATCAAATTCTATAATTAATTTGTCATCAAGACCACAAGTTGTTCAAAGAATTGAAAATTTAGCTCAAAATCCCCAAGTTATTGACCAATATCCTGTTAAAAAAAGTAATGACGATTATGAATTACTTTTAATTACAACATCTTCGTATTCAGGGAGTTTTGCATCTCTTGTTGAACTTTATCTTCAAAGAGGCATACGTACACAAATAACAACTTTGACAGAAATAACTTCTTCAACAACAGGTATTGATAATGCCGAAAAAGTCAGAAATTTTATTATTCAGGAATATCAGAATCACGATATTTTATACGTAATGCTTGCCGGAGACGCTGATTTATTGCCATACAGAGGTATGTACTGTTCGGTTCAGTCCAGTTCGGTTTACGAAGATGACAATATTCCGGCTGATGTTTATTTTTCTGCATTAGACGGAAACTGGAACGATGACGGTGATAATTTATGGGGCGAACCTAACGAAGACGACATTCCTGATATTGCTGTCGGACGACTTCCTTTTTCTAATGCAACGGAATTGTCATATATGATTAACAAAATAATTCAATATACAACAAATCCGGTTACTTCGACATCTGAACTTAGCAATCCTTTGCTTGCAGGAGAACATTTATGGAGCGACCCGCAAACTTGGGGTGCTGATTATCTTGATTTATTAATAGGATATCAGAATGAAAACGGTTATGCTACAAATGGTATAAATACTAATTATACAACAATGTACGAACGAGAAGGAACTTGGGATGGCAGTGGTGATGCTATTATGGCTGCAATGAATTCAGGTTACTCTTTTGTTCATCACGTAGGACACGCTAATTCCGATTTTATGATGGGATTATATACTGATGATGTTACAAATTCAAATTTTTCACAGTTAAATGGAGTAAATCATAATTATGCATTAATTTACAGCCACGGTTGTATTTGTGGTGCGTTTGATGGTGATTGCGTTTCTGAAAGATTTGTCAAAATTCAAAATGGCGCTGTCGGAGTTTTTACTAATTCAAGATATGGTTGGTTTAACGAAGGTCAGACAGAAGGTCCGTCGGCTCACCTTCATAGAGAATTTGTTGATGCTCTTTATAACGACAAACAAAATAATGCAGGCGATGCAGAAATGATTTCTAAAATAATGACTTATTCTTGGCTTACAAATCCTGAGGAATGGGAGCCGGGTGCTCAAAGATGGTGCTATTACGACCATAATGCACTTACAGACCCAACTTTGCCTATCTGGACTGATAATCCGTATGATTTCAGCACTGTTTATGATAATGAAATACCTATTGGTGCTGATTTTACGGCAACTCTCTCTTCTTCTAAAAGTCCAATGGAAAATTATACATGTGTTATAATACAAAATGGTCAGATGGTCGGAAAAGCTTTGACAAATGCTTCAGGGCAAGCTGTAATTTTTATTGACCCTTCAACTGCACAAGTTGGTAGTGCTACCTTATATGTCTCAGGCTATAATATTATTATGGAAGATTATCCTGTAACAATAACAGAGGCTTCTTCTGCTGTCCTTTCATTGTACTCATTTGCTTTCATTGATGGCGATAATAATCTTGTAGATTATAACGAACAACTTTATATTAATTTGCAAATAAACAATTATGGTTTGGAAGATGCTACTAACGTTGTTTTGACTTTGAGTTCTGATGATGAAAACATTGTGGTTTTACAAGCGGTTGATAATCTGGGAACAGTTGCTTCATCAGGTAGTTCATTAAGCGAAAATATTTTGCAATTACAAACCGGCTACGTTCACGATCAATACAATTCTCAATTAAATCTGTCAATAAGTTCCGACCAATATTCAACTGTTCGCACAATTCCGATAACTGTTAATGCTCCAAAAATTGAAATAAATAATGTAACTGTAACAGAAGTTAGTGGAAACGGAAACGGCATACTGGAAGCCAATGAAACCGGAAATATTTCTTTTGAATACAAAAATACCGGTCATTCAGTTTCTCCTGAAATCAATAGCTTGTTAGTTTCTGAAAATGAATATATTACAATATTAACTTCAAGTGATAGTTTTAGTTCTGTAAGTCCTAACGGAACTTTTACAGTATCTTCTGATTTTTCAATTGGTGATGGTATTGTTGTTGGCGAGTTGGTTGATTTTACTTGTCAGATTGATGCAAATATTTATTCATCAAACTGTCAAATAGCAATATATTTTGGTAGTGCGGTTGAAGATTTTGAAACTGGTGATTTTACAAAATTTGATTGGGATTTTCAGGGCGATCTTCCCTGGACTATAACTAACTCTGGTGTATATCAGGGTTCCTATAGTGCAAAAAGCGGAACAATTCAAGACGATCAGACTTCTACTTTGAAAATTGAAATTGAAATTATGCAAGATGGTGATATTTCTTTTTTCAAAAAAGTATCTTGTGAAGATGACCCATATTACGACAACTGGGACTATCTTAAATTTGAAATCAATGGAGAAGAACAAGGCAGATGGGATGGAGAAGTTGCATGGTCATCTGAAACTTACCCTCTGTCAGCCGGTAATCACACTTTAGAATGGACTTACAACAAAGATATTTCGGTGTCTGATGGAAGCGATTGTGCATGGATAGACAATATTCAGTTTCCTCCGATGGGAAGTATGATTTTTACAAACGATGACAAGCCTGAATTTGTTACCGACTTGAAAGTTTTCCCAAATCCGTTTAATTCATTCGTTTATTTCGATTTTAATACTTCTGAAAACAAAGACTGTTATATTTTTATTTACGATTTATCAGGTAAAACTGTTTTCTCTGACAAATTTTCATCAATTGCCGGAAAAAACACATATTTGTGGAATTCTTATAACAACGATTCAGGTGTATATCTTTACAAGATAGTAACTGAAAATCAGATGTTTATGGGTAAAATAATCAAACAATAATCTGGTGTATAGTTAATAGTGCATAGTTGAAACTTTATAACTCAACAAACTTGATAAACTTGATAATTCGACAAACTCAACAAAACCAACAAACTTGATAAACTTGACAAACTTGATTAACTTGATAACTCGACAAACTCGACAAACTCAACAAACTTAAAAAATGGAGATAGAAAAAATAATTGAAAGTGCCATAAAAGAAGATATCGGAGATGGTGATCATACCTCACTTGCAACGATTCCGTCAGATGCAAAAGGTTATGCTATGTTATTCTCAAAAGATAACGGGATTTTAGCAGGTATTGAAGTTGCAAAGACAGTTTTAAGATTGATTGATAATGATTTAAGTACAGAAATTTTTTATAAAGATGGTGCTGAAATCAAAAAAGGTGATAAAATTTTGAAAATTTTCGGTAAAATTCGCTCAATTTTACAAGCTGAACGATTAATGCTCAATTTTATGCAAAGAATGAGCGGTATTGCAACACAAACAAATAAATACGCAAAAATCATAGCAGACTTACCTACAAAGGTTTTAGATACCAGAAAAACAACCCCAAATATGCGAATTTTCGAGAAAATGGCAGTTGAAATCGGCGGCGGAATGAACCATCGTTTCGGGCTTTACGATATGATTATGATTAAAGATAATCACGTAGATTTTGCCGGTGGAATAGACAATGCAATTATGCGGGTAAACGAATATCTTGCTTCTGCAAACAAAAATCTGAAAATTGAAATTGAAGTCCGCAATTTTAAGGAACTTGAACAAGTTTTAAATACCGGAAAAATACATAGAATAATGCTTGATAATTTTTCGGTTCAGGACACAAAAAAAGCAGTTGAAATTATTGATAAAAGATACGAAATTGAGTCGAGTGGGGGAATAACATTAGAAACTATAAGAGATTATGCTCTTTGCGGTGTCGATTATGTCTCTGTCGGGGCTTTGACACATCATATAAAAAGTTTGGATTTAAGTTTAATTGCCGATTTCTAAAAAGTTGATTTTCAGTTGAATAATAATAACACAATAATTTCAAACCTTAGAGATGTTCTGAAATGCGAAGCATATCTTGACAAAAAGATATTAAGAATGTACTCTACTGATGCCTCTGTTTATAAAGAAATGCCTCTTGCAGTTGTATATCCGGAAAATAAAAATGATATTATTAACCTGATAAATTATTGTCGAAAAAGTAATTTGAATATAATTCCAAGAGGAGGCGGAACTTCGCTTGCAGGGCAGGTTGTAGGCAAAGGTATTATTGTTGATATTTCAAAAAAATATAATAAAATTATTGAGATTAATGAACAAGAAAAATGGGCTCTTGTAGAGCCGGGTGTTATTTTATCGGACTTGAACAGAATGTTGGAGTCAAAGAATTTGTTTTTTGGACCCGAAACCTCATCTGCAAATAGAGTTACAATGGGAGGAATGGTCGGGAATAACGCTTCGGGGCTACATTTACTTGTTTATGGAGATACTCGCTCAAAACTTTTATCCGTTAAAGCACTATTAAGCGACGCTACTGAAGTCGTTTTTGAAGAAATTTCACAACAAGAATTTAGAAAAAAATTACTTCTACAAAATACCGAAGGTGCAATTTATCGAAAGATTGACCAAATCCTTTCATCAGAAGTAAACAGAAATGAAATTAAAGAAAATTGCCCTTCAGAAAATGTTAAAAAACGCAACACGGGATATGCAATCGAATATCTTATGAATACTGAAATATTCGACAGTCAAAGTACCGAAAAATTTAATCTTTCAAAAATAATTGCCGGTTCAGAAGGAACACTTGCGTTTATAACCGAAATAAAAATTGAATTATCAGATTTGCCTCCAAAAAACAAAGCTTTGGTGTGTGTGCATTTCAATAAGCTCGAAGATTCGTTCAAAGCCAATCTGATAGCTCTTAAATATTCGCCGGCTGCTGTTGAGATTATGGATAAAACTATTCTTGACCTCACAAAAGGAAATATTGAACAAAATAAAAACAGGTTTTTTATAAAAGAAGACCCGGCAGCACTGATGTTTGTTGAATTTGTGAACGAAGATACTAAAAAAATCACTGATATTTGCAAAGAGATGGAAAACGAAATGCGAAAAGCAGGTTTTGGTTATCATTTTGAGGTAGTTTGGGGAAATGACATAAAAAAAGTATGGAATTTGAGAAAAGCAGGACTGGGAGTTCTGTCGAATATGCCCGGAGATGCACGTCCGGTGAGCCTTGTTGAAGATACTGCGGTTGATGTAAATGTTTTGCCCGAATATTTGGCTGAATTTGACGGTATTATGAAAAAATATAATCTTACCTGTGTATATCACGCACATATTGGCAGCGGTGAACTGCATCTGAGACCTGTTCTCAATTTGAAATTAAAGAATGATGTTGAACTTTTTCATACTGTAGCCTTAGAAGTTGCTTATCTGGTCAAAAAATTCAGAGGTTCGCTCAGCGGAGAACACGGAGATGGCAGATTAAGAGGTGAGTTTTTGCCTTTGATGTTCGGTGATAAAGTTTATGGTTTTTTCAGAGAAATCAAAAATGTTTTTGACCCCGAAAATATTTTTAACAGAGGGAAAATTATCGACACACCGCCAATGAACTCATTTTTGAGATACGAACCCGATAAAAAAACACCTGAAATAAAAACCTACTTTGATTTTTCAGATGTTGGCGGTTATATGAGAGCTGTGGAAAAATGTAACGGCTCTGCTGATTGCAGAAAGTCAGAATTTGCAGGCGGCACAATGTGCCCTTCTTTTCAGGCAACAAGAAACGAATGGAACTCAACACGTGCCAGAGCAAATACTTTGCGAGAATTTATTTCGTCGAGCAAAAAATTAAACAAGTTCAATCACAAAGAAATATATCGGATTTTATCAACTTGTCTTTCTTGCAAGGCTTGCAAGTCGGAATGTCCTTCAAATGTAGATATAACAAAGATTAAAGCTGAATTTTTGCAACATTATTATAAATCGCACATTATCCCATTAAGAACAAGAATCATCGCTAATTTTCCGGTAATTAACAATTTATTGTCCATTGCCCCCAATTTATCTAACTATTTACTAAAATCTGCCATTGGAAAGTTTTTTGCTCGCTTATTAGGATTTGCAAAACAAAGACAAATACCCGAAGTTAATTTGTCATTAACAAAAAGTTATTCAAAAATTCAGAATAAAAGTAAAAATTCAGTAAACGGAACTGTATATCTTTTTAATGACGAATTTACAAATTATAATGATACAGATATAGGTATCAAAGCCATACTTTTGCTCGAAAAATTGGGATACGATGTCAAAATCATAAAACATAAATATAGCGGAAGAACTTATTTATCAAAGGGTTTGGTGAAAAAGGCGAAAAAAATAATTAATCAAAATTTGTTGATATTCAAAGATATAATTTCTGAAAAAATTCCGCTTATTGGTATTGAACCTTCTGCGATTTTGACTTTCAGAGACGAGAGTATTGATTTAGCTTATCCGAAATTAAAAGAAACAGCAAAAAAAATGTCTAAAAGTTGTTTGTTATTCGACGAATTTATCGTTAAAGAAGCAGAAGCCGGCAGAATAAAACCGCAACAGTTCACAGATAAACCCAAAAATATTAAAATTCATGGTCATTGTTATCAAAAAGCATTAGCAAGTGTCGATACAGTCAAAAAAATGTTAAGTTTGCCGGTAAATTATCAAGTTGTAGAAATACCATCGGGCTGTTGTGGTATGGCTGGTGCTTTCGGATACGAGAAAGAAAATTATGATTTGTCAATGAAAGTTGGAGAACTGGTTTTGTTCCCTGAAATCAGAAAAACAGAAACAGAAACAGAAATTGTTGCTTCCGGCACAAGCTGCAGGCATCAGATACAACACGGAACGGGCAGAGTTGCAAAGCACCAGATAGAAGTTCTTTTTGATGCTTTAAATGATTGATTTGTAAGATTTTAAAAAAATGTGTGCAGCTGTGTTAAAACAATTTATGTTTAATGTTTTATGAACAAATTTAAAGTATATACAGTATAGAATATTTGAGCTTTTCAGAATAACTTCTTTCTTAACTTGAAATTTTATCCAATTAAATATTTAGTCTTTCTGCAAAGCTTATAAAATTGAAGATATATTAAAAACAGAACAATCAGTTGCATTAATATTCTTCAGCAATTCTTTTTTATCTCATTTTTTTGGTATAATTTTAGCAGCAAATAAAATCATTGATATTTGACCATAATAATTATTTTAAAAATTGTCAAATCACAAGGCTTAATTATTAGTTGATTTTTTTAATTTAAATAATAATATAATTTAAGGGAAATTTATTAGTTCAATAGTTCGGTATATTTTGAAGTAATTCGTTAAAATTCAGCAAATTGATTTTGTACATGTAATAAATTAATTCAATTTATAGATGCTTCATAAATTCCTTAAAATCAGATATTTATAAAAAACTTAACTAACTATTGTTAGTTGACAGTAGATAAAAAGCAGACTTTGAAATTTTAATTTTAACGGATGTTTGCCAAAACCCGAAACACAGTACATTTATAATCAATAAATTATATAAAAATAACACTTCGCTTAGTGACCACAAACGAAACTTATTGATAACAAATGGATTGCAAAAATAAATTTTTTTCAAATATAAAACAATTATTGACCACAAAAAAATACTTTTTTTCTGTTATTTTATTTATTTACAGAGACTTAACTTGTTTTTTCGGGCAAACATCCGTTTTAA
>DYKL01000503.1 GCA_020722645.1 Acetofilamentum sp.
GGATTTTTATTGTATAATGTGTTCATTTTTTCTTTTTTACAAAGATACGAAAAAAATTCAATATTTTAGTAAAAAAATCTATTGTTAGGTTTGCATTTGTAAGTTAAAAAACTTACAGGTAATTTTGCATTTAAGAAATAGTCTTAAACGAAAATGATTTCGGATTGCGTGGAATGATGACATTCAGGTTAAAAACACATGATTGAGGCAAGGGGTAAAGCTACAAGTTCTCTCCAGCGGGTGTTTTACATCTTTCAATATTACAACTTGCTAATATATTCTTCAGGTGTGTAAATTTCCAAACCTGAGTTTTCATAATCTTTTTTGTTCCTTGTTATCACTATACTTATATCATTTTGTTTCGCTGTTTCTATCTGAATTGCATCTTCAAAATCTTTCATACCAGAATTTAATGCCTCAATTATTATTTCTTTATCCACGCCGGCAATATCAGTTATCATAAAAAAACTTTTCAGAAAATCGATTGTGTTTAAATGTCCTTTCTTCTTTTTCAACAAATAGTATATGTCGGTAACTGATGAAGCGGTTACAAAAGCAGGGATTGAATTCAAATACGAAACTTTAACCAACTCTTTTGCATTTTCATAGAATTCACGACGTTCTAATGCAATATCAAGAACGATGTTTGTGTCGAATAGAATTGGTTTCATCTATTTGTATTTTTCATCTATTTGTATTTTTCCATTAAGTAATTATACCTGTCATCATCAGTATCATCTGCCATAGAGAAAAAACCACCCCATTTTTCAAAAAACTCGTTAATAATCTTCTCTTTTTCCTCTAATTCGTTTTTAGATTCGTTTACGGTTTCAATTGAAATTCGTACTTTTCTGTTTTTGAATCTAAAAAAATCCGGTATTTTTATAATTCCGTCTTCTAAAACCGTTGTTTCAAACTTAAATGCTTCCATTTTTTTATTTGTAAAATGAATTATTTTACAAAGATACGAAAGAAATTCAATATTTTAGTAAAAAAATTATTGTTAGGTTTGTTTTAAACCCCGTTGGTTTTGGAAACCAGCGGGGTTTGTAAATCTATTCGTCCGCAAGGGGTACGAGCTGCAAGCTCGCACCAAATAAATATTTCAATAAATCAGCTTTTGTTTTAATTAAGAAAAAATTAGGGGATAATTTTCCGGATTTTTTAGCGCTTCTAATTCAATATCAATATCTAATTTTTCCCAATATAATTGATTTGGCAAAAGTTTTTTAAAATCTAAAATATCTTCTACTCGTGCTTTTTTAAAATCCGGATAATCTGTAAATGGCACAAAGTATTCTATGTTATCAATAAGTATCCAAAATCCAAGCTTGGTAATACTTGTTACTTCATCACTGATTAAAGTGTTGTTTCCATGTAATAATAAACTCATCTTGTTTGTCCTCCACTATTTTTTGTATTTCTTTTAAATCTTTTGTATTAAAATTATAAGAATTTGATAAACTAACTATTGGTTCTAACCAAAATTTTGCAGTTGCTTCACTCGAACTTACGTGAACATGCATACGTAGCTCTTCTCTACTGTTAAAGAAAAAACGATATTTTTCTAGTATTAAAATTGTCGGCATTTTTGAATTTTGATTTCTATATGCAAAGATACAATTTTTTCCTTGAAAAATACAAATAGTATTTTTTTAATCTGTTTTTTTTAACCTATTAGTGTGTGTAGCAACTGACAGTGTTAAAAAACTGTTATGTTTCAATCGTCCTCGCTTGACAAGTATTTTTTTTTTCGTGTAAAGCGTGGACGCTTTACGCTTTTGGGTTAATTCTTATGATATAAGACAAAAGTCTTATTCATTTTTTTCCCACAAGTCGAAAGACTTGCGGGAACTGGGGGATGGGTCGAAAGACTTGCGGGAACTGGGAACTGTTTTTTTCAAATGACAAATCGAAATAACGTGGAATTCATTTCCAAATTGTCTTAATATCTTTTGATTTTATAATAACCGGGTCGTTTGTAATTAAATCATAATTAAAATATTTAGCAGTTCCTGCTATTAATC
>DYKL01000059.1 GCA_020722645.1 Acetofilamentum sp.
ATGTTTTTTTGTCGGCAAAGTTAATCCATTTTGTGTTATACACACACACTTTTATAAAGAACCAAAATAAAATTATTACCGTTTATATTCAATTTTAAACCGTTAAATAATATTTATCCACATATATGCTTGTTTTTGTGCCGCTTAAGAATACAACCTCATATTAAAAACAGATATGATTTCAAAAATAAAAAGAAAATTTAACAAAATTGTTCTTAAATTATAATTTCAAAATTGTTTAAATATATTACTTTGCATCACTTATAAAAAATCTATTTAAAATGAAAAAACAAATTGAAAAGTGGAAGAAAAAAAGTCTTTTTTCAAAAATAACAGATGTTTTATTTATTTTGCTTATTGTTGCTTTTATTATACCTGCATCAAGAACCGAAGTTATGGCTTTTGTCAATAAAGTTAAATCAAAAATAATTACGCCCCGAATTAAGGAAGAAGCAATTGCAAAATTTTCGGACAGAGATTATAATTGGCAATTAGTTGATATGCAAAGAAATGTTCATAATTTTTCAGAGTTTGAGGGGAAAGTAGTTTTTGTGAATTTTTGGGCAACCTGGTGTGGTCCTTGTATTGGCGAGATGCCTGAAATTCAGGAACTATACAACAAATACAAAGACAATGAAGAAATTGTGTTCATTTTGGCAACAACTGATGATTTTGAAACTATTGAAGCTTTTGCCCAAAAACGTGACTTTGATTTGCCTTTTTATATAATTGCAAGCACATTACCTAAAGTTTTGGAATATACTTCAATACCGACAACTTTTTTGATAAATACAAAAGGCGAAATAATGATACGCCAAGTTGGTGCCGCAAACTGGAACAGTGGAAAAATGACTGATTTTATTGAGGAAATGCTGAAATAATAACTTAGATGTTAAAATTTTCGACAGTTTCTTTTACTTTTTCCATCAACCATTTTGGTGTTGATGTTGCACCTGTAATGCCAACTGATTTGATGTTTACAAACCATTCTTTTTTTATGTCGGATAAATGATTGATAAATTTGGTGTTTGGATTTACTGCATTACAGTATGTATATAACATTTTGCCATTGGAACTGTTTTTTCCGCTAACGAATAGTATCAGTTCAAATTGACAGCAAAATGTTTTTAAATCTTTATCTCGATTGGCAACTTGTTTGCAGACTGAGTCCAAAAAATAGAAGTTATCATTTTTCATTCTGCCTTTGATTAGCTCGGCAATTTTTTTGTATTCAGCATTATTTTTGGTTGTCTGAGAAAACAAGGCAACCGGTTTTTGAAAATCAATATTTTCAATATCCTGCTCATTTCCTATAATTATAGCATTATTATTTGTTTGTCCATTTAATCCTATAATTTCGGGGTGATTTTTTTGACCGTAAATTACAATCTGCCCCTGCTGTGGCTTGATTTCATCGTATTTTTTTTTGATACTTAATTGAAGTCTCAAAACTATAGGACAAGAAGCATCAATAATCTGTAAATTATTTTCTTTTGCTGTTTTGTAAGTTTCGGGCGGTTCTCCGTGTGCTCTTAAAAGTACTTTTTGACCATTTAAATTTTTAAAATCATCAACTTCTATTGTTTTTAAGCCTTTTTTTTCAAGTCTTTCAACTTCTAAATCATTATGAACTATTTGTCCAAGGCAAAAAAGCTCATTATTTTCAGCCAGCATTTTTTCAGCTTTATCAATTGCATATACAACACCAAAACAGAAGCCAGAATTGTCATCAATTTTTATCACCATATAAATAAAATCAATATTTTGAAATATGAATTATAATACAGTTTTAATTTTTAAAAATAATTTTTTTTTGTTTAGTAAGTTTCT
Organism: Acetofilamentum sp.; assembly: GCA_020722645.1. Taxonomy (GTDB): domain Bacteria; phylum Bacteroidota; class Bacteroidia; order Bacteroidales; family JAFGUD01; genus JAFGUD01. The sequence goes on from DYKL01000059.1 coordinate 1,831, forward strand.
TTTTAATTATTTTTAAAAAATCAACAATTATGTATTATTTTTGTGGAAATCAAATTAAACAAACACCCTCAAATTTTATGGGAAAAAATTTAGTATTTGTTCAAAAATTATTTTACTTTGTAGTGATAATTGTTTTTTCTTATATCATTTTAAAAGAAGCAAAACAATTTTTATATCCTGTTGCGATAGCGTTACTTTTATCGTACTTGTTATACCCCGTAATTTCAATTTTGGAATACAAATTAAAATTTCCCAGAACATTGGCTATTTTAATTACTCTTATTACTGCAATTGTTATTTCCTATTTTATTTTAAACATTTTATATCATCAAATAAAATTTTTTATAAAAGATTTTCCTGTTTTCAAAGAACAAGCACTAATAAACTTAAAACGAATACAGTTGTCAATAACATCGAAAATAAATATTTCAAATGAAAGCCAAAATATCTGGATAAGAGAAAAATTTTCAAATATTCTTGATTTTAGCGACAAAATTCTGGAAGAAATTTTGAAAAGAGCAACCGGAACAATTGAAGCATTGCTATTAATTCCGATTTTCACATTTTTTATGCTCTTTTACAGAGATAGAGGAAAAGAGTTTGTGCTGAAAATTGCCGAAGAAAAAAACAGCAAACTGACAAACGAATTACTGGAACAAATATCAAAAGTTACAGTTAAATATATGGCGGGAGTTATAACAGTCGTAATAATTCTGGCTTTTTGTCATTCGGTTTTTCTTGGAATAATAGGCTTAAAGTATGCTATATTCATTGGTATCTTTGCGGCTTCTTTGTCATTTATCCCATATTTTGGAACACTTGTGAGCGGATTGATACCCATTACTTTTTCAATTTTGATGTCTTCAAATCCTTATGAACCTGTCATAATTTTAATTTATTTTATAATTATTACTTTTATCGACCATAACATATTAACACCATCAATAACAGGAGCAAATGTAAATCTGAACCCTTTAGTTACTATTCTCGGACTAATTTTGGCAGCCGAAATATGGGGTGTTCCCGGAATGATAATTATTGTTCCAACTTTAGGAATATTCAAAATAATTTGTGATAATGTTGAAGGATTACAACCTTATGGTTATATTCTGGGGACAAAACACAGAAGCATTGATTTAATATTTTTTTTAAAAAAATTCAGAAAAAAAGAAAATAAAAACACATAAAAATGGATAGATACACGGCAAAAATTGTAAAAGTTACTTTAACTTTTTTATTTTTAATAATCATTTTTTTTATACTTATAATTGGGAAAAATTTTTTGTATCCAATAGCTTTGGCTCTTTTACTTGCATATCTGCTTTACCCTTTTGTTGCATTGCTTGAAAACAAATTACGTTTCCCCAGATTGTTAGCCAGTTTATTGTCTATTTTGTTAGGAATTGCTTTAATTGTAGCAATTTCGCAAATTTTCCTGATACAAATCAGAATTTTCATCAAAGACTTTCCTTCTATTAAAGCTCACGCATTAGACAATCTGAACTATTTTCAGACGTTTATCGAAAGTAAATTCAAATATTCAATTCAAGACCAGCAAGAATGGTTCAAATTGCAAGTAGCCAATTTTCTGGATTCAAGTAATTCATTTTTCAGCAACCTTTTTAAAACGATGACAGGAACTGTCGGTCGTATAATTTTTATCCCGATTTTTGCATTTTTTATGCTTTTTTACAGAGACAGAGGGAAACAGTTTTTCCTGAAAATGTCAAAAAATCATACAGCTTTGACCGAAAAATTACTTAATCAAATATCAAAAGTAAAAATCAGATATATGTCGGGGGTCTTGACTGTTTGCGCGATTCTAGCAGTATGTCATTCAGTTGCACTATCAATTATAGGTGTTAAATACGCCATATTTTTGGGCATTTTAGCTGCAAGTATCTCAATTATCCCTTATTTTGGAACCCTTGCAAGCACTTTGATTCCTCTTACATTTTCTCTGATATTGAATAATAATCCTTACGAACCTATTTGGATTATTGTCTATTTTTTAATAATTAATTCAGTTGAAAACAACTTTTTAACTCCAACTATAACCGGAGGAAATGTCAATCTTAATCCGTTTATAACTATTTTAGGACTTATACTCGGTGCAATGCTATGGGGCATTCCAGGTATGATTATTATCATTCCTGCTCTTGGCGTATTAAAAATTATTTGCGATAATATTTCACATCTAGAACCGTATGGTTATATTCTTGGAATAGAACAAAAACAAAAGAAGATTTTAAAAATTAAGAAAAAAAATCAAAATACAGTTAAATGATACGTTAATGAATGGATAAGCACAATAAAATCAACAAATTTCTCAAATCCTTACTCATCGTTTTTGTAGTATTTGTCGCTTTTGAACTCACATTTTTGTTCTTAGCCAAACCTCTTATTAAAAAAACTGTAATAAATTGGGTGTTTAAAAAATCCGACAGCGTTTATTCGGTTAATTTTGATGAAATAAGAATTAATTTGTTAAACGGTAATATTCTTCTTACAAATTTTAATTTAAAACCAGACACATCATTTTACTTTACAAAAAACAAAAATGTAACTAAAAATTTATACGAATTAAGCTTAGACACATTCCAGATAAAACAAATTAGAGTTTTAAAACTTTTCAAAAAACAAAAAAATCTTTCAATTAAACTTCTATCCCTAAAAAACCCTGATCTAAAAGTATATGCAAAAACTGAAAATACTAAAAACGAAGAAAAAGCTCAAACCAACGTAACTTATCAGGCAGTAAGAAATGATTTTTTTGAAACTATTTTCAAATATGTAAACAATTTTGAAGTTGCTCAAATTATTATCACTCAGGGAAATTTAGACTTTTTAAAACCTCGTACAAACAATGAAAATGCTTTTTCAATAGATAAAGTAACTCTTTTTTTAAATAATTTTTATGCAAACAAGAATACTTTTGCCTCTGAAAATAAAAATTTCTTTTCCGAAGATATTGAAGTTATTGTCAATGGATATCAATTAAAATTAAATGACAATATCCACAGATTAATAGCAGAAAAAGTATATGTTAATACCAAAAAAAAGATAATAGAACTGTCTGATATTAAATTAATTCCTGTTAGTAAAAATTTTCATCAACTTTCAAGTAAACAGGCAAATGTTTTAGATATAAGAATAAAAAAAATATTTTTCACAAATGCCGACTTTAAACAAATCTACGAAAAGAAACAATTACATTTATCAAAAGCTGAAATTTCTGATTTTGATATAAATATTTACAAGCAAAAAAAATCAGAAAAAAAAGAATTCAACAAAGATACCCTGCTTACAAAAGTTGATTTCTATCCTATGTTTCATAACTTTTTGCAATTTATTCAAATTGATACAGTTTCAGTAAAAGGTGGTGCTTTTAGTCAATATCCAAACATTTTATCAGAGAAAAAACAAATTTCGGTTTCAAATTTTGATTTTCAGGTCTTTGATTTTTTTATTGACAGAAACTCCGCAAATGACACAACAAGAGTTTTGTACGCAAAAAACATGGAAATGAAACTATTCGGATTCAAATCTGTAATGAAAGACTCCGTCCATCTTCTTACTGCTGAATATGTGGAAGCTTCAACCAAAACGGGTGTCCTTGCGGCAAATGACATTAAAATTGTCCCGAATGAAAAACTTTTTTCGTGGGCTGTATTTAATCGTAAAAATTTCAATAAAATCAATGTCTCGTCTGTAAATATTTCAGGATTTGATTTATTTAAATTTACTAATAAAAGCGAAATAAATATAAACAAATTGGAATTCGGAAAAACATTTTTTGAACTTATAAATTATACTGACACTGTCAAAAAATCAAATACAAAACCCTTTGATGAACTTTTTAAAAATTTTGCAGATAAGATTGAAATTGACATAATCAACATTCCTAACGGTCATTTAGAGTATTTTTCATCAAAAAACGACAAAAACACTTCAATTACAGGCAATTTCAAGTTATTTTTCAATGACTTTGTTTTTAATCCCTATAAAGAAAAAATAACAAAAGTTGCTTCTGTCGGAAATGCAAATATTTTATTTACTAACTTCAAAATAAATACAGCTGACAGCTTATATGAATTCTCAATTGATACTTTAAAGTACAATACTAACAAATCTGTTTTCAAATTAGTAAATTTCAAACTGAAACCAAAAGAGTTCAAGATTTCTCAAACTTTATATGATTTGAACAAAAGTTCACTGATTAAGATATCAATTCCTGTTATTTTGATTTCAAACACAAATCTGAGCAATGCTCTTCAGTCTGATAGTTTGAGTTTAAGCAAAATAGTATTAGATAAACCATCTTTTGAAATGATTGAATACCCTGAAATTGCTGAAAAAGACATAAAAAAGAAACTTACCAATGAAATTAAGAAAAAATCAATAGCTCAGATTGTCCGTAAATCGTCTGAAATTGAAATCTTGGTTTATTCTAATACTCAAAACATTGATTCCGCTACTTTAAATTTATTTGCACAGAAAAAATTTGCAATAGATACACTGACAAAATTGAGCGTGAAAATTATAACCGGTTATAAGATAAATAAAAACGAATATTCAAAGCATGACACTTCAATATATAACATTTCAAAAATTGTAGAAATTACAACAAATAGTTTTAATAAAATAGCTCAAGACAACATAAATTCAAAACAAATCGATTCAATTACTTATCTTACCTTAGCAGAAATTCAAAATATCAGGAATTTGAATCTTGCTCCAAAATTCGACAAAACAGAAATTTTTAACATTATTGGACAGTATATTCCAAAAATAAGCTCTGACAGCTTGTTTATTAACAACGGGCTGCTTTATTTTAAATCTAAATCCGGCAATAATGAAAAAATAGTCTTTAAATCAAATTTTGACATTGTTTTGTATAAATTTGACTTTGACAGTGATTCGTTAAACAACGAAAATAAATTATTATTTGCAGATGCTTTTAAATTAAGCATAAACAATTCCTTAATAAACTTAAAAGACAGCCTTCATCAGATTTTGATTTCGAAAATTGACTTCAACACAAATGATTCTTCCATAAACATTTATAATGTAAAGCTTAAACCAAAATATTTTGATTCATCCAAAACTAATATAGTTGTTGAAATACCTCATATAAAATCAAGTGGTGTGTTATATGACAACCTTTATAATGAAAGCAACTTGAAGATTAATGAAATTTTATTTGATTCTACTTTTGTAAACATTATCATAAAGGCTAATAAAGAAAAAAAAGAAAAAAACGGTTTTAAAACATTGATTTTCTTTTTGCCTGATATTATAAATGAAATTTATGTTGATAAAATCATTTTAAAAAACGGAGTTATTATTGGTGAGGAAATATATGAAGACACTATTACAGAATTTTTGAATACTAAATTTGAGTTAAAACTTTCAAATTTTTTAATAGACTCTGTCAGTTATTTTTCAAAAAACATTTTTTTTATACCGGTTGAAAGTATTTGTATTGATTTGAATGATTTTAAGTATCGAACAAAAAACGAAAATCAAAATATTTCTGCCAATGAAATAAAACTTGACACAAAATCCAATTTTCTTAAAATAAAAAAATTAAACATAAATAGCAATCTGAAAGACACGTTAAACCTGTCGAAAAAACAAAAAAATGCTTTTAATATTTACACAGAAGAATTATTTTTCACAAGGTTAAATTTCGAAAACCTCAGATTCAACAATGAATTCTCTCTTGGCAAAATTCAGATTATTAAACCTAATGTTACGTTATATTCTTATTCAAATAAACCAAAAGCAAAATTTGATATTGAGGCTATTGACCTATATAAAACCACAAAAAAATTCTTTAAAAAATTATTAGTAAACGAAATTTCTATTGAAAATGTCGATTTAAGTTTAACCTCAATTACTGATACTTCTTCTAAAAAGCAAAAAATTAAAGACATCTCAATAGATGTTCAGAATTTCTATGTAGATTCAACTACATCAATAACTTCTCCGAATTTTTTATACTGTGATAATGCAATTTTAACTGCCAAAAATCAAGAACTGATAACTAAAAATAAAATTTATAAAGCAAAATTCGGTTTAATCAGAATTTCCACTAAAATCAACACGCTTGAAGTAAGAAATTTTTATTTTAAACCGACTATACCCATATCTTCTGTTCAAGATAGCTTTTATTACAAAACACCTGTAATGGAAGTATACGGAAAAGTACTTACTTTATCAGAAATCGACTTTTTAGAGCTTTTAAACAAAAACCTTATAATAAGAACTATTATAGGAGATTCAATTAAACTAAATACTTACGTTGATAAAAATTATCCTCATAATCCATCTATAAAAAAGCCTATAATTACAAGATTGCTTGATGCTCCCTTGGGGATAGATATTTCTTCAGTGTTTTTGACAAATGTTGACGTTTATTACGAAGAGATAAATCCGGTCAATCAGCAAAAAGCATATATAAACATTAAAGACTGCGATTTGAAAATATTCAGAATATCAAATGATACCGCACTGAACAGGGAAAAAGATTTATACACGATTGTTAAAGCAAACGGAAAAATTAACGATAGTGCTGATTTAGATTTGAGTATATACTTTGATTTAAAGAGTCATGGCAAAAATGCAAAAATAAAAGGTCAAATTGGAAGTTGTAATGCAAATATTTTCAACACTTACACCATAAATGCTGTCAATCTGGATTTAAGCGAAGGTACTTTCAGCAGAATTGCTTTTGATTTCAAAATTCTGGACACTTTGGCTATCGGTAAAATGAAAATGGAATATCAAGGATTAAAAGCTTATTTGATTTCAAAAGATACATTAAAAAGGACAAAACTTAAATTTGTTAGCTGGCTCGCTAATACATTGCTTGTAAAAAGTAATAATTCGAAATACGGCATATATCCAAAATTAGGCAAAATCGCTTATATCCACGACAGAAAATACAGTGATATAAGTTTTTGGGTTAAGGCATTTCTATCGGGTGTCCAATCAACTTTGGCTTTTGATCCAAAAGATGCAAAAAAAATCCGCAAAATTATGCGGAAAAACAAAGATAAAATTAAAGAGGACGATTAGTTTATTTTTTAATCAACTCAAAGGGCATTTTTAAATTATCTCTGAAGCCTCTTCCCTCATCAAACATATCTTCGTCAAAAGATGCATAATTCCATCTAACTTTCAGCTTAATTCCTTTCTTATACATATTTTCTAACTTGACTAACACCTCAAAAACCATTTTATTTGAAGCTGAACTTAAAATGCTGTAATCAAAACTTACGATCAAACCGTTTAATTTTTCTTCATTTTCTGAAAGCCAAATTATAATTGGTTTATATATTTCAACTGCATCTTCAGGAAATGACGGTCCTTCTATTGAAAGTTCTTTCTTTTCCAAATCCATTATTATTTCTGGACTATCTTCTGATTGTTTTATAATAATTGTGTTTTCCATAAACAAGTCAAGAATATCGAAAAATTTTTTCCAAAGTTAAAAAACTAGTTTGAATTAACAAATATTAAACCACTTTTATTTGATAAAAAGTAAAATTAAGTTGTTTTTTTTTATTTTACTCAAAATTAAATTTAATAATCTGCTTAAAATAATTATTTTTGCATTACTCATTTATTTTATATTAAAAAATATTTTTTTTTAAAAATTAAAAACTAAATGTTATGGAATTTGTATTTGCCGTTTTAACATTGGCTTTTTTAGAAGTTGTTTTGGGAATTGATAACATTATGTTCATTTCAATTGTTACCAATCGTCTTCCAAAAGAAAATCAAAACAAAGCAAGAATGGTAGGTTTGATTGTTGCTATGCTTACACGTATTGCATTATTAGTTACAATGGTTTGGCTTTTAGAACATCTTACAAAACCGTTTTTTGAGTTGCCTGATATAGCCACTAACATTGATAATGTGAAAGAGCATACAATTGAAAAGTTTAAAGACGAGACTAACTTTTTCCTTAAAATGAAATATTTATTTCATACAATAGGAATCAGAGAAGTAATTTTATTTGCCGGTGGTATTTTTCTGCTTGGGAAAAGTGTTTCTGAAATTCATCATAAAATGGAAGGAGAGGCAAAAGAAGTTAAGGTTAAACAAAGATCTTTTATCGGGACTATTGTTGAAATAGTTGCCGTTGATATCGTTTTTTCTTTTGATTCTATTTTAACAGCAATTGGTTTAACACATAATCTACCTGCAATGATTCTTGCTATTATTGTTGCCATTTTCATTATGATGATATTTGCAAAAAAAATAAGCGATTTTTTAAACACAAGACCAACTTTAGAAGTCTTAGGTCTTTCTTTTTTAATTCTAATAGGTTTTATGCTCGTATTAGATAGTGTTCACGTTGAAGTCCCCAAAGGTTATATTTATTTTGCCGTTTTCTTTTCAATGGTTGTTGAAGTTGTCAATATTCAGGTCAGGAAGAGAACTTCTCCGGTTGAACTAAACAAAAAAGTAAAAGAACCCCAAATTAATTGAATTTAATTTTTTGATATGTATTGTTCAAGCTATACAAATTACAATAGGTTAAAGGTTAGAACTGTTAACATTGGAAATATCCCTATTGGTAATGATTATCCTGTCAGAATACAGACAATGACAAATACTGACACTCAAAATATTGAGGATACAACAAGTCAAATTGTTCGTTCATTTGAGAAAGGGGCTGATTATGTGCGTATTACAACCCCTACGCTAAAAGATGTTGATGCAATGCACGACATAATAAGCAATTTGTGCTTTAAAGGAATAGATAAGCCAATTATTGCAGATGTGCATTTTAATAAAAAAGTTGCATTGACTGCTTGTACAATCGCATCGAAAGTCAGAATTAATCCCGGAAACCTTGTAGATACAAATAAAAGAGATAAGGTTGATTATACAGAAAAAGAGTATAATGAAGAATTAAAAAAAATTGATGATGTCTGTAAAAAATTAGCCGAAGTATGTGAATCAAATAATACTGCTTTAAGAATCGGAACAAATCATGGTTCGTTATCATACAGAATAATAGGCAAATATGGCAATACAGTTGAAGGATTAGTTGAGGCAACAATCGAATATCTTGACATTTTCAGCAAATATAATTTTCACAATATCGTAATTTCAATTAAATCAAGCAATCCGACTGTGATGGTTCACGCAAACCGATATTTAGTGAAAAAAATGATAGAACGAAACGCTGTTTATCCAATTCATATTGGCGTTACAGAAGCCGGAAATATGCGTGACGGAAGAATAAAATCTGCTGTCGGAATTGGAGCTTTGATGATTGACGGAATAGGCGATACAATCAGAGTATCTTTAACCGAAAAACCCGAAAATGAACTTCCTGTTGCATTTTCAATAACCAACTATGTTGAAAAAAGAAAAAATGCTGAAGTTTTACCTGAAATTAACACCCAAATTTTTAATCCTTATTCCTTTGAAAAAAGAAAAACCTACAATATTAAAAATATAGGCGGTAATAAGCCTCCGGTTGTTATTGCTGATTCTACTTCAAGCAGAATCAAATACTGTGATTTCAAACCGGATTATATTATTGCTAATACTTTTAATCAAGGCGATTTGTTTTTAGAAGATATTCCGATTATTTCTTATGTAAAATATAACGAAATAACAAAAACAATCCCATTGTTGGACTGTTCAAATTACTTAAAAATTAAAGATAAATTAGAGCTCGTTTTTGTTGAAGCAACTATTGATACTTTGTCAAAAAAATTATTTGATAAAATTAAAAAAGAACAAAATGTTGTCTTTATTGCAAAAGCTAAGACGAATAACATAATCGGAGAATTTAGACAGTTTTTTGAATATTTACAAAAAAATAAAAACGAATCTCCTGTAATTTTGAAATTAAATTATAATGAACCAGATTCTGTTGAATTTGCTATCAAAGCATCAATAGACACCGGAGTGTTTTTTATTGATGGTCTTGCTGACGGTTTAATTTTGACAAATAAAGGGTTTGAGGACTTGTCAAATGTAACAGACACTTGTTTTGATATTTTGCAGGCAACAAACAGTCGTTTGTCAAAAACTGAATTTATTTCCTGCCCTTCTTGTGGCAGAACTTTATTCGATATCGAAAAAGTATCAGAAAAAATTAAAGAAAAAACAAGCCATCTGAAAGGTCTGAAAATTGCGATTATGGGTTGTATTGTAAATGGTCCCGGCGAAGTTGCTGATGCTGATTATGGTTTTATTGGTTCTGGTAAAAATCTGATAACTCTTTTTAAAGGAAAAACGCCGGTCAAAAAAAACATTAATCAAGAACTTGCTGTTGAAGAACTAATCAATTTGATTAAAGAAAATGGAGATTGGGTTGATTATATTTGATTTTCAGATTATTGATTTTCAGTATCTATAAAATTATTTATAAGTTATTGAAGTTAAGTCTTTTAAACTTTATAAAAAAAAAGTAATCAGAAATAAAAAAAAATTATTTAATTTGCAATTCGACAAAAGAATATACTTTTGCAATGATTGAATAAAGTCTTTTATGAGAAAATTTATTTTCGTTATTATATTGTTTATCTGCAATTTACAGATTATTTTAGCAGAAAGCGAACTGAAAATTTCAGGCATTTATCAAGGAGAAAATTTATATGTAATGAACCCTTTTTCTCCAACCGGTGCCGGTTTTTGTATTTTTGAAGTTACTATAAACGGACAGATTTCAACTGATGAAATTGCTTCAAACGCTTTTGAAATTGACCTTTCTGTTTACGGCTTTTCTCTTGGTCAACCAGTTGACATTGTTATTAAGCATCATGAAGGTTGTACCCCGCAAATTCTTAATCCTGAAGTACTAAAACCCAAAAGTACTTTTAATACTGAAAGCATACAAGTCAGCAAAGATGGTGTGCTTACGTGGATTACGACAGGTGAAATTGGTTCTCTGATTTTTGCAGTTGAACAGTTTAAATGGAATAAATGGGTTATCATTGCCAGTGTTGATGGAAAAGGAACTCCTGGCATAAATAATTATACTGCAAAAGTTCATTTTACCAGTGGCATTAACAAATTCAGAGTAAAACAAATCGATTATACAAAAAAAGCACGTTACTCTGATGTGGTTACCTACAAAAATTTAGCACCTCCTGTTACTTTTAAGCCGGGAAATGGAATGAAAACTTCTAAACTTATTGAGTTTTCTGCTAACACAGATTACGAAATTTATGATTATTACGGGCAACTAAAAACAAAAGGATACGGCAAACAAGTTGACGTTTCTACTTATAGTACCGGAACATATTTCCTTAATTATGACAACAAAACCGAAACTTTCGAGAAAAAATAATGTCTGTTTCTTATAATTTTGGTAAAATAGCTGAAGATTTGGCGGCTGATTATCTTTTAAAAAACAATTACCTGATACTCGACAGAAACTGGCGTTATTCAAGATATGAAGTAGATATAATAGCTCAGAAAGACAATTTTGTAATTATTATTGAAGTTAAGGCACGAAAAGAAACTCCTCAAAACTTTAATGCTTTTAACATTGAAGATGTTGTTTCTGACAAAAAACAGAAAAACTTAATCAATGCTGCCGAAAAATACCTCGAAGAAAAAAATCTTGACTTTGAATTACGATTTGACGTTATTATGGTATTGAAATATCAAAACAACACAAAAATTGAGCACATTCCTAATGCTTTCTATTCAATGTTAGAGTAGGGTAATTCTGAAAACAAAAATATTGCTTATATTCAAATAGTTAAGAATTTTAATTTCTTCAAAATTCCCTTTTTTATTACGAAAACAGTATTTTTACCTAAGTTTAATGCAATTTTTATACATTACTTTTTAACGGAAGTTCACCGGCTAAATTTGGGTCTATTGCAGTAATATCAAGTGAT
>DYKL01000504.1 GCA_020722645.1 Acetofilamentum sp.
GTTTTCACCTGGCTGAATTTCAGATATATAAGTATAGACTTACGGATTTAAGGTTTACTTTAAAAACTTTTTTTATCTTTGCATTCATTTTTATGGGATATATTTTACTGATATTATTTTATTTTGGGTTGCCGGTTTTGATAGTATATTGGACTCATAAAAGCAAAACAGCCGATAAAATCGGGGCTGTTGTTTTTTGTTATGCTATTGGGCTGGTAATTGGCAATATTGGAGTAGTTCCTCCGCTTTATTCAGAATTCCAGAATTCTTTGTCAGAATTTTTAATTGCCATAGCAATACCTCTTATTTTATTTTCTAGCGACTTAAAACAGTGGTTTAAAATGGCAGGTAATACTTTTTTATCGTTAGTTTTAGGAGTTCTGGCAACTGTAATTGTAATTTATATTGGTTATTTTATTTTCAGGGACAAAGTTGATGAAGCTTGGAAAATCAGCGGAATGCTCGCTGGTGTTTATACCGGTGGAACTCCAAATCTTGCAGCTTTAAAAACCGCTTTAAATGTAAGTCAAAACACATACATTGTTACTCATACATCTGACTTAATTTTCAGTGCTGTATTTATCTTTTTTATAATTTCTGTCGGACAAAGATTTTTTAATCTTTTTTTACTCAAATTTAAACTTAAAGAAAACTCAAAAGAAAGTCAGATAAATCTGAACAATGTCAATGAATTTAACGATTATTCAAATTTTTTTCAGAAAAACAATTTATTTAATGTTGTAATTGGAATTTTACTTTCACTTGCAATTGTAGGAATTTCTTTGCTTATCAGTTCCCGATTCGAAAAAAATTCAGCAACTGCAATAATTATCCTTTCTTTAACAACATTTTCGATTGCCTTGTCATTTATTCCGAAAATCAGAAATCTCAAAAAAACATTTCCTACAGGTATGTATCTGATATACGTTTTTTCGACAATTATATCTTCTATGGCAGATTTTTCAACTTTTAATAAGATAGAATCATTAAATATATTTTTATTTGTAGGTTTTGTTGTTTTTGCGAGTTTTTTCTTTCATTCTTTATTATCAAAAATTTTCAAAGTTGATACTGATACTTTTTTAATATCATCAGTTGCTCTTACTTGCTCAGTTCCTTTTGTTCCGATAATTGCAGGTGCAATAAAAAACAAACACATTATTATTCCGGGTGTTATTATAGGTCTTGTAGGTTATGCCATTGGTAATTATCTTGGCATTTTTATAGCATTTACTCTTAAATAAAATTTTATGCGTTTCGATATTCTTACAATAGTTCCCGAATTACTTGAAAGTCCTCTTAATCACTCAATTATACAAAGGGCAAAAGATAAAAAACTTGTAGAAATTTATATTCACAATCTCAGGGATTATACAACCGATAAATATCGTCAGGTTGATGATTATCAATACGGAGGCGGTTCGGGAATGGTTATGATGATTGAACCGGTTTTTAAAGCTATTGAAAAATTAAAATCTGAAAGACAATATGATGAAATTATCTACACAAGCCCCGACGGTGAAAAATTGACACAAAAAACCGCTAATTATTATTCCCTGAAAAAAAATATCGTAATTTTATGTGGTCATTATAAAGGAATTGATCATCGAATTAGAGAATATTTAATAACAAAAGAAATCTCAATCGGCGATTATGTGCTAACAGGCGGAGAACTTGCTGCTGCAGTAATTATTGACAGCGTTGTAAGAATAATTCCGGGTGTTATTTCAGATGAAAGTTCTGCCTTGGACGATTCTTTTCAGGATAATCTTATTGCCGCACCTGTTTACACAAGACCTTCCGATTTTAACGGCTGGAAAGTGCCTGATGTTTTGTTATCGGGAAATCAGAAAAAAATTGACGAATGGAGATTTGATAAATCAATTGAAAGAACTAAAATGTTAAGACCTGATTTGTTAGATGAATAATTTATGAGATATTTTATATGGTTTATTTTTTTTCAGCATCATATAATATCAATAGTTCGGTATATTTTGAAGTAATTCGTTAATATTCAGCAAATTG
>DYKL01000505.1 GCA_020722645.1 Acetofilamentum sp.
AATGAAGCAATGAAACAATGAAACAATGAAGCAATGAAACAATGAAACAATGAAGTAATGAAACAATGTAAAAAAGAAATAACAAAAAACTGAAAAATAAAAGTATGAAAAACATAGCATTAGTCGCTCACGACAACAGAAAATTAGATTTGATAGAATGGGTTGAATGGAATTGGGAAGTACTAATAAACCACAGGTTATACTGCACCGGAACAACCGGAAAATTAGTAGAAGAGGCATTGAAAAATAAAGAAGGCAAAAGTCGTAAATTTGAAGTTGTAAAATTAAAATCAGGACCTTTGGGAGGCGACCAACAATTAGGAGCTTTGATAGCAGAAGGAAAAATTGATATGTTGATTTTTTTATGGGATCCTATGACGCCTCAACCACACGATGTTGATGTAAAAGCACTGCTTAGGATTACGGCATTGTACAATATACCAACTGCCTGTAATCGATCAACAGCAGATTTTATAATATCTTCATCTTTGATGAACAAAGAGTATAAACCTATATTGAAAGATTACTCTGAATATTTGAACAGAAATATTCATTAATTTCAAACTATGTTAAAAGAAAACGATCGCCTGTACGGAAATTTTGTAGCAATAGCAGATGTTTTTCTCAGTTTGTTGGTTTTTATTGCTGCATACTACTTGAGAATATATATTTTTTCTGAAAAAATTATGTATTTTGAGCAGTATCTGATTTTATTCCTGCTGATTATTCCCGTTTGGTATATATTACTGAAAATCATAAATTTACAAAGCTCCCATAAAATCAAAGCATATTCTGTTGTTATTTTAGAATATATTTTAACTGTAATAACAGGCGTTTCAATTCTATTTGTTTTTATTTTCTGGCTAAAACTGAATAATATAAGCCGTATTGCTATATTAGTTTTTGGTGTCGCAGATGTTTTAATTTTATCTGTTGTAAAAATTATTTCGATATCAATAAAAAAGAAAAAGACCTTAAAAGGAAAAACAACAAAAAACATTTTGATTATAGCCGATGAAAATTCCGGTGCTTTTATCGAAAAGCTAATCAATTCAAAACAATGGGGATATAAAGTATTTGCAATTGCCACAAATTCAAAAAAAATTATTGAAAAATTCAGCAATGAATACAAAATTATAAACGAAGGCGAACATATTCACAAATTAATAGAAGAAAAATCAATAGATGAGATAATATATTGCAAAGATAATTTCGACAAAACGGAATTAAAAAACATTATTTATTCGTGTTCAGAAGTTGGTGTAAATGTTCAAATACAATCCGATTTTTTTAGTTTGATAGCATCAAAATCGCATTTGAATTATTTTGGCGAAGAGCCGGTTTTAAGTATCAGCAGCACATCAACGGATTATTTTGCATTGACAGTTAAAAAAATGATTGACATTATTTTCTCTTTTTTGTTCATAATTATTTTTTTTCCATTTCTTTTAATTATTGCTATTTTGATAAAAATTGACAGCAAAGGACCTGTTTTTTATAAATCAAAAAGAGTCGGTTTAAGAGGCAGAATTTTTACAATGTACAAATTTAGGACTATGCGTAGCGATGCAGAAAAATTGAAGAAAGAACTCGAAAATTTAAATGAAGTTGACGGACCGGTTTTTAAGATAAAAAATGACCCGAGAGTTACCAAAATAGGCAAATTTTTACGAAAAACGAGTATTGATGAGTTTCCACAGTTTTTTAATGTCATTAAAGGTGATATGTCAATTGTTGGACCTCGTCCCCCAATAAAAGAAGAAGTTGAGCAATACGAAAGGTGGCAACTGAGACGTTTATCAATGAAGCCCGGAATAACTTGTATCTGGCAAGTTTCCGGCAGAAACGATATAAGTTTTGAAGAATGGATGCGAATGGATTTGCAGTATATAGATAATTGGTCACTTCGCCTTGATTTGATGCTAATTATCAGAACTATTAACGTAATATTTAAAAGAACTGGTTATTA
The DNA here is from genome assembly GCA_020722645.1 of Acetofilamentum sp. Lineage (GTDB taxonomy): Bacteria > Bacteroidota > Bacteroidia > Bacteroidales > JAFGUD01 > JAFGUD01. The sequence continues at coordinate 1,970 of DYKL01000505.1, forward strand.
ATTTGTCAATTAGCAAATTAGTCAATTAGCAAATTAGTCAATTAGCAAATTAGT
>DYKL01000506.1 GCA_020722645.1 Acetofilamentum sp.
GTTGGCAACAAGGCAAGAAAACGACAAATTGAAACATCACAGAAAATTCTTAACTTTGTAAAAAAATGAATAATGAGTAAATGGACTAATTTAAGTATAGAATACGCAAATCAAAGGTCATATCTTGATGACTTGTTTCAAGTATATCCTACAATTCCAGAAGGAATAAGAGAAATTAATGAAAAAGTTTGGGCTGATGTTGAAAAAGCATTTAAACGCAAAAACAATGGATTACTAATCAGAGAACTTTTAAAACTTGACTTGTTCCCGATAAAAGATAGTTACATTGCATATTTAAAAAGAGATAGTTCTTCGATTGACCGAAATCCTCGAACAATAAACAGAATCTGCGGTAGAATTTACGAAATCGGACTTGATAAATTATATGAAAGGTGTAGTGAACCTAAGGAGACAAATCGTCAAATTGGACCAATGTTTCGAGAATGGTTACGTAAAAAATCTTTAGGAATAACTCCAGTTGAGTTAAGTAAATTCCTTGCAAATAAAAAAGATGCAATTTTAGACGGGAGCGACAGGTCTATGATGGACTTTGCTAAAGAAGAATTGGGATATAATCACAATAAAGGGCTTGATTTTGTTGGTCGTTTCAATGGGAAATATGTAATAGGTGAAGCAAAATTTTTAACTGATTTTGGCGGTCATCAGAATGCTCAATTTAATGATGCAATAAGTACTGTTGAAGCGAAAAAAGTTAATGCAGTTAAAATTGCCATTTTAGATGGAGTGTTGTATATTAAAGGAAACAATAAAATGTACAAGTCCATTACCGAAACCTATAAGAATTACAATATTATGAGTGCATTGGTTTTACGTGAATTTTTATACCAAATTTAACCCATGAAAAGTATTTTAATACACGGCGAAAACATTGCTGGACTTAAATACCTTTTAAACGAAAAAAACTTAAAAGGCAAAATTGATTTAGTATATATTGACCCACCCTTTGCAACTGGTGGTAATTTTACAATTACTGACGGTAGAGCCACAACAATTAGTAATTCAAAAAACGGAAACATTGCCTATACAGACACATTAAAGGGAAAAGATTTTATCACATTTTTGAGTGAACGGTTAATTTTAATAAAAGAATTAATGTCAGAAAAAGGCTCTATCTATTTGCACATTGACTACAAAATTGGTCATTATGTAAAAGTTATGATGGACGAAGTTTTTGGGATAGAAAATTTTAAAAATGATATTACAAGGGTTAAATGTAACCCTAAAAACTTTGACAGAATTGGGTATGGAAATATAAAGGATTTAATTTTGTTCTACACAAAGACTACAACTCCGATTTGGAATGAACCAAGAGAAAAATATACTGAAAAAGATTTTGAGAAATTATTTCCTAAAAAAGATAAACAAGGCAGAAGATATACAACTGTTCCAATTCATGCACCGGGTGAAACCGAAAACGGAAAATCAAGTCAACCTTTTAAAGGAATATTGCCACCGAAAGGAAGACATTGGAGAGTTGATGTTGAAACATTAGAACAATGGGACAAAGACGGATTAATCGAATGGTCATCAACTGGAAATCCAAGGAAAATTATATTTGCAGACGAACGTGAAGGGAAACGAGTACAAGATATTTGGGAGTATAAAGACCCTCAATATCCTACTTACCCAACCGAAAAAAATCCAGACTTATTAGATTTAATAATTAAAACTTCTTCAAATAATGAGAGCATCGTTTTAGATTGTTTTTGCGGGTCAGGAACAACATTAAAGTCAGCCCAAACTAATAACAGAAAATGGATTGGGATTGACCAATCTGAACATGCTATTAAAGCCACAAAGGAGAAACTTGAAACAGTTGAAGGAGACCTTTTTATTGCTAAACCTGATTACGAATTTATAGAACTGACTGACACGATGCCCAGTTGCCAACAAAGGCTAAATGCAAGCAGGCAGGAAGTGCTTAATTCGAGTGAAGTAAATCAAATTAACATTATTACAAAATGACAGTTTTGTGTTTCAAATTGCCCGCCAGC
>DYKL01000060.1 GCA_020722645.1 Acetofilamentum sp.
CAGAATATTCTGAAAATTTTAAAATATATCCAAATCCGGCAAAAAATTATTTTATAATTGAAAGCATAGAAGCACTTTCGGGATATGAAATAAAAATATTCGATTCAAAAGGTATAAAAATTTTGGAATCTGAGAAAATTACTGATATAAAATTTTTTGATATTTCAGATTTTCAACAAGGCGTATATTTTATCAAAATAAAGAATAATCTATATCAGTTTGATTATAAAATAATTAAAGAATAATTATCTCAAAATTTTCCGTACAAAAGCCACCGTAAAATACGACATCATAAACAATCCCGTAAAGCCCTCTGTACCGGCTAAGAATCGACTTAATCCTACAGGATAATAGTCGCCATATCCGATTGTAAGAAAAGTAACAGCACTGAAATAGAAACATTTACCAAGCCTTGAAAGTATATGTTCATCTCCAATTCCGTATAAAACATCACCTATTCCTATAAAATAAAAGGAAGCATATAAAACCACAAAAATCAAGTAAACATATAACATACTTAATAAAACTCTGACAGGATTTGTAGCATAATGTCCCATTTTATCAAAAATCAGCAGCTCAAGTGCGTGAAAGATTTTAATCTTAGCTCTTTTAAAAAACTTCTCCTTTTTAACCTCATCCATTTTCGCTTTTGACTGCATCCTTTTAAATTCAACATAAGCAAAATCTTCGAATTCGTACCAGCCCATATTACGATAATTTTCTTTAAGAATGCGAAATTGTTCCGCTTTCTGATAACTACTAATATCCTGATTATGAATAAGTTTGATAACATTGCTTCTGTCCCAGTCCAAATAAATTCGACCGAGAAGACGTATACCGTTCAGATAGAGAGTTTGAGTATTTAAACCGGTTTCAGTAGGATTAAGGTCAAGCACATCGTTAATTACAGTATTAGAAAGGTCAATAACTTTGCAATATTTAACACGAAGGTCAAAATAGCTATTAATTTGAGTACCCTTAAGAAGGATTTTATCGAACTCGGAATTTTGAAAAGAAATACTACCTTGCCCAAAATCCACATTTTCTATTTCAAATTCAACATTTTTGCATAAAGAATTTTCAAAATTAATAAAACCTCTTCCAAAAACTGAATTTTTCAGCAAAAAATTACCTTCTTTTTGCTCAAAACCCTCAAAATTAAAATTTCCTTCACCAAAATCAATATAATTAAAGTTAAACTTCCCTTTATTTAATTCTACTCCTTTAAAATCGAGGGTACCACTGTTAAATCGAGTTCTTTCAAAAAAAACATCAGTATCACCAAATTTTGTAAAGTGGAAATCAATATCACCAGAACCAAATTCAGCAAGTCTGAAAGTTAATTTTCCAGATTTAAAAATACTGTTAATAAATTTAATACTACCATTACCAAACTGTACGTGTTGAAAATTTTTTTCTCCATCGCCAAATTCACTTCTTCTAAAATCAATGGTTCCATCTCCAAAAACAGAAGAACGGAAAGATACATTACCATCGCCGAAATTGGCACGTTCAAAAAAACAATCGTTTTTTCCAAAATTAACTCTTGTAAAATCAACTAAACCATTTCCAAAATTAGCCATTAAAAAAATTTTTCTGTCATCAGAAAATTTTGAATCCTGAAAAGATGTACTTCCCGCGCCGAAATTAACATTTGTAAAATTAATCTCTCCTTTCAAAACGTTAATATACTCAAATATTTTTTGAGATTCAGAAAAAACAGAATTTTTAAAATTTAAACCATTATAAAAAATACAGTTTGAAAATTCAATTTTTTCAGCTTTGAACAAAGTATCAGTAAAAGTGGCGTTTTCTTTGAACTCTGATCCCATAAAACTTATTTCAGAGCAATAAAATACACTTTTATTAAAATTAACAGTAGAGCTAAACTTAGTTTTGACATTAATTTTTTCAGAATTTAAAATTAGAGATTCTGTAATTTCAATATGCTGAGTTTTTTTTATCGGAATTTCAAATTTTTCAATAAGACACTTATTGATTTGGATTGGAATATTTTCTTCCAATAATTTAAGAAATTCAGAGCCTGAAACAAACCCCAACTCATACTGCACTGTTTCATCATTTTCGTATAGGAACTTAATAAGTGCTGTTTTTGTAGTTTTGGAATTTTCAGAAATTAGAAATTCTTTTTCAACTATTTGATATTCAAAAGATAAAAAATTTCTATTCATATATTATATTTTTTTAATAAACATTTACTTCAACGCCAACACTTAATTTTGGCAGATCATAAGTACTGATAGTTTGTATAAAATGTTTTGTAAACAAATCACTCAATCTGTATTTAACATAAAAAGATAAATTGTTATATCCAAATCTGAAAACACCTCCGTATTGAAAATCAGATATGTAACTTACATTTTTATTTATAATCTTCTGTGATTCAGAAAAAAAGTAATTTGGTTCAGTGCCTTTAATTTTTATAATGTGTTTATTAGAAAACACATAACTTCCTGTAACTCCTAAATCAAAAAATTTGCCCATTATATTATTATTCTTACCTATAAAAAAACGTAAAAAAACTTCAGAACCTGTATTATTAACAATTAATTTTTCATGATTTTCTTCATAATAAAAACTATGATAAAGAAAAGGAGATTTCATTTTAAAATTATCAAAATTGTAATTCAAATCGGCTCCAAACGATAACCATTTGAAAATCTGTAATTTATATTTAAGCCCAAACGAAAAATTATTGGTCAAACCATAAGTTGTATTGATATGATTATCAAAAGGATTTGGTGTATAGAAGCCTAATCCGATATAATACCAAAAAAAATGAGTACCTTTAATTCCGTATTTTTGATTTGTAAAAAATTTGTAATCATCAACATTTTCATTTATGATATGTCTTTGTGAAAACAAATTAAAACCGGTTATAAGTATTATAAACAGTATAAATATTTTGATTTTCATAATATTTTAATTAAAAATTTAAAATTTTTGTTCTAAAATGTAATTATTATACCAAGCCATAAAAATTATAGTCTCATCATAATTACTTATATCAATATAAAACTTTTCGTAAAACACTTCGATGACCCCATATCTTGAAATTCTTCCGTCTTGGTATCTGATGTGATAGTAGAAGTAATTATTTGAGCTGTATATTGTATCGTTTATGTCATTAATAGAAATTTCCAAAGAATCAGAAATTCTTTTTATCTCAAATTTGGGTTCATTATATATTTTTGTTGTATCAAAAAAATATGAAGCTTGTGGAAGACCGTATCCGTGAGCATAGTCGAAATAAGGGTACAGATGAGCAGATTTTTCGATTTCGGACTTCAATTGCATATTGTTAAGCGAAGGATTTATTTGCAAAGCACAAGCGGCAAAGCCTGTAACCAAAGGCGTAGAAAAAGAAGTACCGAAAGCGTTTGTAAAATTTCCGTTAGGACTGGCTACCAAAGCTTCACCGGCGGCACAAACATTAGGTTTCATACGGTAATCGGCTGTCGGACCGACAGAACTAAAATTTATCTGCAAATTATTGATAGGGTCCACACCACCGACAGTCAAAACATCTTCAACATCAGCCGGAGCACCAACAACTCTCCACAGATTATCATTGTCATTGCCAATAGCATTAACTACCAGAATCCCTTTGTCGCAAGCCATTTGAGCGGCTCTTGAAACAAGAGTATATTCTCCGTCCATTTCACTTTGGTTGTAACGTGGAATTGTGTAACCAAGCGAACTGTTAATTATGTCAGCACCGTTTTTATCAGCCCATTCAGCAGCCGCAAGCCAATATTCTTCTTCAACAAAAATTTCTCTTGTAATTTCGGTTCTTGCAAGTAAAAATTCAGCACCTGTAGCCATTCCGAGCTTTGTTTCACCAATTTTACCGGCAATGCAGGAAAACACATTTGTTCCGTGTGAACTGAATCTGTAAACATTTTCCGATTTTTTGTGGAAATCATAAGTTTTTATAATACGATTTTCGTTGCGAATATGCTCAAAAGCTTCAATAGTATCGGCACCCGGAAATCCGGCATCAAAAATTGCTATTCGTACACCTTTACCGTCAATATTGTTATCAGAAAAATAATTAGCTTCAAAAGCTGTCATCTCGTTACGCAGTAAATTATTTTGGGTGTATGAAAAAATACTGTCGTATTCAACAGAAGTTGTATTTGCATAGGATACAATCGGAACAATTTCTTTGACAAAGTCAAAATTTCTGACAATTTCAATCTGTTCATCATCAGCATAAACAGACACACCGTTAAACCATCTTGTTACAATATTAATACTATCAACAATACAGGCTACAATGCTTATATAACTCTCATTTACAGGGAAATCGGTACTATCGTATAATGAGACATCGTTTTTAATTCTTCTTTCAATAGCCTTTGAATCAAAATATTCGTAGGGATTGAAAACAGAGCCTTGTTTATCAGTAAAAAAAATCCAGTATTTATTTTGTGAATTTGCGATAAATGACAAACAAACAAAAATCAGAAAAATCAGTCTTTTCATAAAGTTTTGTTAATTAAGCTACAAAGATAAAAAAGATGTTTAATTTTGATCAAATTTTAAGCAAAATGTTTTTATTTTTTTTAAAAGATAGTTTTTGAGTTAATTTTGTTGAATAAAAAAAATAAGGTCTTGGTTTAAAACCGTTGAGATTTCAGGTGCGGACACCTGAAATGTATGTAAACACGCTTTTGTCGGTGTCCACACTGGCAAAATCAACAGGTTTATACCAGTATTAAAAATAAGTTTTGGAAGAAGGTTATATTAAATTTAATTGCAAACTTATAAAAGATAAACCGCCTGAAAAATCGGATATAATTGAAATCAACAAATGGAGAAAAAAACTCTACATTTTGAGTTTTATTGGAATGTACGAAAATGGCGTAGGATACGGAAACATCAGTATTCGTTATAAAAGCAATTTTCTTATAACAGGTTCAGCCACAGGTGGTTTTGACGAATTAAATGAAAAACATTATGTAATTGTTACAGATTACAATTTACAAAAAAACAGTTTAATTTGCAGAGGTTTAATAAATGCATCTTCGGAATCTCTCTCTCACGCAGTTGTTTATGAATGTTCACCAAAAACAAATGCCGTTATACATATTCATAATTTAAAATTGTGGAACAAACTTATGGATAAAGTTCCGACAACAAATAAAAATGTTGCTTATGGAACTCCTGAAATGGCAGAAGAAATTAAAAGATTATTCAATCAAACTGATGTTGAACAGAACAAAGTTATATGTATGGGCGGACACGAAGAAGGACTTATATTTTTTGGAGAAAACTTGCAGGAAGCCGGAGAAATTATTATAAAAAAACTTCGGAATTTGTAAGAACTCCGAAGTTTTTTATACTAAACCGTTGTCAAATTTTTTTTTAGTTATATTGTATTTCACATCCAAATTTAATAATAATTTGATTTATAGTGTTTTCGGATTTCAAATCATTATTGTCCGAAACCTTGTATTAAAATTTGTCGCTAGCCTACTCAAACGCTTTGCGTCATTACGAGGCTTTGCTTCGTTCCTCGCGATGACGTTTTGCGAAGTAATCTTAAACCCGAACAAGTTTTAACGAGTCAGCTACTTCGTTCCTCGTAGTGACGATTTGCTTCTTGCTTTTGCTTCGTACCTCGCAATGACGTGTGCCTCGCAATGACGTTTGCCTCGCAGAGACGAAAAGTCTGGAAAAAAATGTAAGCAGCAAAACTTGGAGTTATTGTGGCTTTTAATACATAGTTTTAATCGAAATCAACTTTTTTTAACTATTTAAAATACAATTATAAAACGTAATGTGTTTAAATATAACGTTTTATGTTTCGGACAATAGTAATTTCAAATCCGAAAAAGCAATTATTTTCGTTTACAAATTATAAAAGAGGTTTAGTATATATTCAAATGAAAGAAACAATATACTATCTTCTTGATAATAAAGCTAATAAACGTAATATTTCAAGATATAACCATATTAGAGTAACCATAAGCCCGAAAGCACCGTACCATTCCATTTTTTTAGGTAAACCTTGTGCAAAACCTTGTTCAATAAAATTGAAATCCAAAATCAGGTTAAGAGCTGCAATAATAACTATAATACCCTGAATAACATATCCCAAAGGTCCCATACTGAAAACGCTGATATCTATATCAAAAGCACTTAATATAAGAGAAACAACATAAAACAGCATAATACCGCCAGTTGCCATAACAACACCTTTAATAAAACCAGAACTAGCTTTCAAAATTTTGAATTTGAAAAGAATCAGCATTACAGCAAAAACTGCAAAAGTAATCAATACTGCCTGAAATACTATTCCGGGATAAAATGCCTCATTAAAAACAGCTGAAATAGCACCTAGAAAAAGACCTTCGAAAAGTGCATAAATCGGGGCAGTAATATGAACACTCTTTTTTGAAAAAATGGTAATTAGAGCCATTACCAATCCGCCTATCAAACCAACCCACATAAGTGTGTATCCGAACATATTACCAACAACTATTAGCCTCCACGATATAGTAGCGGTAAGCATAACAAGTAAAAATAATAAACCGGTTTTGTTAACAGTACCTTGAACGGTCATAGCCTCTACACTTGCGACCGGCACTTCATTTACAAAGGCTCTCATTGCCGGATTTGATGATTTTATTCTCATATATCAATATTTTTTGCAAAAATAGTAATTTTTATTTAATTCATTTATTTTTTTTACAATTTTTATGAAAAATGCGTATTTATAGTTGAATTTTTATTGGCAAGTGTAGATCCTTTCAGAACAGTCACCTGTCAGATGCATGATAGATTTTGAAATATTTTGTGTTTTAATGAATTATTTTATCGTATAATAGTTTTTTTGCAAGTTCATTATTATTTAATATTTTTTTATAATACTCCAAATTGCCTTCGTTTAAAAAAGCATATTTTCTGTCAGATTTTATATTTTCAACAACTTTTTCAAGGTTTTCTGTGTTAAACTTCAAACCTATAAAATCAGAGACTTCTGTAATAATTTTGAGAGGATTTTCAAGCATATTTTCATATTGAATATGCATTATGTTTTGTTTGTAAGTAAAAGCTTTTTCGGTGTATTGCTGCCATAATTTTACTCCTTCTTCAATATTTGTAATTCTTATCGATTGAGAATATATTCGCTTGAAAATCAGATGTTTTTCATAGAAATTTCTTTTAATTCCGGTGTTTGTTTTTGAGCCTTTTAAGTCTTGGAAAATATATTCTCTGTTTTGAAGACTTAGAGCTACATCAACAGGATTTCTATAAATATGAATTATTTTTGCATTATCGTAAATTTTTTGCCAAACAGGCAAAGTAAAAGTATTACGAGGGTCTTTCCATGCCCAAATTTTTCCTGATAAACTTAAAGCTCTGAAATTGCTGTGATATTTTTTTATCAACCTCTTTTTAGTGTGTTTAATAAATACTTCAGAAATTTCCGAAATAAAAAATTCGTTCAAAAAATTCATGTTATAAGGATTGTCCCAAGTAGCACCCGCCTGAAACATAGCCCATTCATTTAATTTGACAAAAAACAGGCTTTCGTAATTCTCATCAATATCATTGCCTATAAAAACACCTAATTTGCTCAGAATATTTGTAAGCAATGATGTTCCCGAACGATGCATTCCTATTATTATAACCGGTTGATTCATATTGAGTTAAAATTTGAAAATCAGATTTTGTACCAACTGTTTAAATCTTTGTCAATAATTTTTTCAAGGTTTAAAATACTGCCTTTGTAAACCATATTTATTAAAAAAAGGTCTTATTTCTTCGAGTTGAGATATATCAGCAGTAGGTTTAAAATTTAGTTTTGTAAAAAAGTATTTAATGTCGGTTCTTAATTTTTTGCTGGGAATAATAATTTTAGCAAATTTGTTAATTGGATTAGAGGTGTTGAGCAATTTATCAGCTGTTTCTGATTTATGAGCACCTTCCGGAGTACTTTTTATATTAAACGCAATTTCTTCGGAATAATCAACGCCCAGAAAATATAACAATTTTTTAACAGTTTGTTCTCTGTTGTTAAGAAACTCATCTTCAAACAGCATAAAGAACATATTTTTTTTGTCGAAATATTTCAAAAATCTTGATATTTGAACATCATAAAATCCTATGTCTATATATTTATGTTTCAAAGTGTATTCAGATTTTTTCAGTTCATCTAATTCGAGCATTACTGCATTTTTAAAAGTATTTTTTTCTTCGCCTCTGCCAATTCTCATTTTATAATGAGAGAATGCTCTATCTGCTGGATTTCTGAGTAGAAATATGAATTTCAAATTTTCGCCCAGATTTTTGAAAATCCTTTCAGGAACAAGGTCCAAATACATATAATTTGGAGTAAATTCTCCTTTAATTTGACTTTCTAATGCTTTTTTAAAGAAAAATGAGTAAAAAGACAAACCTTTTGAATAATTATTTTCATTGTCGAAAAAATGGACTTCTTTGATATCAGGCAGAAAAATCCCTGAGTGTTGCTTTATAATATTAAATAATGATGTTGTTCCTGCTTTTTGAGATCCAACACATATAAATTGTGGTAATTTCATTTTAAAATGAATAATTATATTTTTTTATAATCAAATCTTAAATAACCTTTTCTTGTATAGTAAAATAATCAAAACAATTTCAAGTTTGTATAAATCGTTTTCTGTATCACTCTAATTTATGCGATTTAAGCACTACCTTAAATCCGTATGTCTATACTTATATATCTGAAATTCAGTCAGGTGAGATACTTACAGTACAGGCACCTGACTGGTGCAAACTACATGTTGCAGGTGTTTTCACCTGCAACCACTTACGAAAAAACTTGCGGATTTAAGGCACTATATAAATCATTAAGATTACCTCATATTTTATCTTTTGTTTATTTTCAAAAGAAGCAAATATAAAAACTTATTTTATACACCAACATAAAATTTGAGGAATGGAATAAAACAGAATTTTATATCTACAAATTTACGTAAGTTTTTCAAAATATTGAATTATTTTTAAAGAAAATTTGTGGTTTTATCAATAAATAAAAATAAATTTGCAGTATTATTGAGGTTTTTTTGCAATGTAAAACAAAAAAATCGTCATAAAATTTTATCACACAAAAAAATAGATTAACTCAATGAAAAAAATACAACTACTTGAAAACGACCCATATTTAAAACCTTTCAGCAAAAAAATCGAAGAAAGGATTGAAAATTTTCAGATTAAATTAAAAAAGCTATCAGCAAACAAAACACTGAATGATTTTGCTAATGCTCATCTTTACTTTGGCTTGCAAAAAACAAAAAAAGGATGGATTTATAGGGATTGGTTGCCAAATGCTTTGGAAGTATATTTAATCGGAGATTTTACAGAGTGGCAAAAAAACGAAAAATTCAAATTGGAAAAACAAAAAAACGGTATTTTTTATACCGAGCTGAGCGATAGTGCAATGAAGCACGGTGATTTATACAAATTATCAGTGAAATGGGAAAACGGCGAAGGCGAAAGAATACCTGCTTATGCCAAAAGAGTTGTTCAGGACGATGAAACCAAAATTTTTTCGGCTCAGGTTTGGAACCCCAAAGAAAAATACAAATTTTTACATTCTGCACCTGAAAAACTTGATTCTGTTTTGATTTACGAAGCACATATCGGAATGTCGTCAGAAGAAGGTAAAGTTTCAACATTTCAAGAATTTCGCAAAAAAATATTACCTCATGTTGTTAAATCAGGTTATAATGTTCTACAACTGATGGCAATACAAGAACACCCTTATTACGGCTCTTTTGGCTACCACGTTTCGAGTTTTTATGCAGTATCATCAAGATTTGGTACTCCCAACGACTTAAAACAACTTGTTGACGAAGCCCACCAAAAAGGGTTGATGGTAATAATGGACATTGTTCACTCCCACGCCGTTAAAAACGAAAACGAAGGACTTAGTAAATATGACGGTTCAGAATATCAGTATTTTCACGCAGGAGCACGCGGTCTGCATCCGGCTTGGGATTCCCGTTGTTTTGATTACAGCAAAGACGAAGTTATTCACTTTTTACTTTCAAATTGTAAGTTTTGGCTCGAAGAATATAATTTTGACGGTTTCAGATTCGACGGTGTTACAAGTATGCTGTATCTAAATCACGGATTAGAAACAAATTTTACTTCATACTACCAGTATTTTGACGGGAATCAGGACGTAGATGCAGCAACATATTTAATGCTTGCAAATAAACTTATTCACGATATCAGACCTCATTCAATCGTAATTGCAGAAGAAATGAGCGGAATGCCCGGAACTGCTACGCCAATAGAAGAAGGCGGCTATGGCTTTGATTACCGTCTTGCAATGGGTGTGCCGGATTACTGGATTAAGCTGATAAAGGAATTTAAAGACGAACAATGGCATGTAGGAGATATTTTCTACCAACTGACTAACAAACGAAACGATGAAAAAGTTATATCTTATGTAGAATCTCACGATCAGGCTCTTGTTGGCGACAAAACAGTAATTATGCGACTTGCAGACAAAGATTTATATTACAACATGAGCATTGACAGAATGAACCTAAATATAGAACGGGCAGTTGCATTGCACAAAGTGATAAGATTATTAACAATTTCCACTGCCGGAGACGGGTATCTGAATTTTATGGGCAATGAATTTGCTCATCCCGAATGGATTGATTTCCCACGCGAAGGAAATAACTGGTCTTATAATTACGCCCGCAGACAGTGGAGTCTGTATAAAAACAAACTTCTTGCATACCATTTTCTGGGAGAATTTGACAGAGAAATGATAAAACTAATAATAAAATATAATGTTTTATCTTCTGACAGAGCTTTTGCAATAGTACAAAATACAGGCGATCAGGTATTGATTTTTAAACGTGCTGATTTATTATTTGTTTTTAATCTGAATCCTACACAATCATTTGAAGGATATGGTTTTGAAATAGACAATGGTAAATACAAAATCATTTTCAATTCAGACAACGAAAAATTTCTCGGTTACAGCCGTTTAGATGAAAAATTAACATACGAAACCCAAAAAATTGGAGACAAAAACTACCTGCAACTTTACATTCCGAACAGATGCGGATTTGTTATGAAAAAAATGAAAAAGTAATTTGCAATAATTCGTTAATTTTCCAATTAGCAAATTAGCCAATTATTGATTTTCAGCGAATTACAAACAAACTTTACCCTTAATTCTAAACTTTACCCTTAATTCGCATTTGTAAGTAATTGTATTCAGACAAACATAGTTTTTACGACAAATTCTCAATAAATAGATTAACCCGCATTATTCATAAATAATGCCGGCTGTCTGTCCCGCCTTTGCGGGAATTTAGAATAACTAGCCAATTTTGGGTTTTGCAAACACCCAAATTTGAGTTATTCTAAATCGGGGTTTCCTGAATTGCAACCCGCTAATCAACCCACATTCATAAAAATTTTAATTATTTTTATGAATAATTCAGGTTAAAATTCGTGTTTCAAAATTAAAATAAATTTCGTATCTTTGTAATTGTTAAAAGAATATTTATGGAACTGCAATTAGATTTGAATAAACGCTACTCTTATGCCGATTATCTCACTTGGTTTGATGATAAACGCAGAGAGCTTATTGACGGCTTTATCAAAATGATGACACCTGCACCGTCAATTAAACATCAAACTTTATCTTTTAATTTATCAAGACTATTTGGAAATTATTTACATAAAAAAAAATGTAAAGCTTTCTACGCTCCTTCTGATGTCAGGTTTCCAAATGAAGAGAATAAATATGATGATAACCGGACTTTTACGGTTGTCCAGCCGGATATTTACGTTGTTTGCGATTTATCAAAGTTAGACGACAAAGGTTGTAACGGTGCACCGGATATGATAATTGAAATTGTTTCGCCAAAAAATTCTAAACGTGATGTAAAAGAAAAATTTGAACTTTACGAAAAATACGGAGTTCGCGAATATTGGATTGTAAATCCTAATGACGAAAATGTTACAGTTTTTGTTTTAGATGAAAACAATAAATATAAATTTGTAAGTATGTATGCAGGAGACGATAAAATACCTGTAAACATATTTAACGGCGATTTGCTCATAGATTTAACCGAAGTGTTTGAAGAATAAATTTTTTCCATATTTTGTCATTGTTGAATCTGTCGAAATATACTTTTAAAATGAAAAACTAAAAGTGAAAAATAAAGGATTAATAGGGTTTATTTTAATGTTTTCATAAAATTTGATTTAAAATTTATTGAAATAAATTACTAATTGCGAATATAGGTAAAGTTTTTATTTTTTCAAATTGTGAAAAATTTTCGAGAGAAATTCTAAAACCGTAATCAAGTTTTTTTTCTTCTAAAAAAATGTATAAACTTTGCATCTTTCCTTTTGTGCCGGCTTTTACTTCTATTGGTAAAATATTGTTGTCTATCTGTATAACATAATCAATTTCGGCATTGCTGCTTTTGCTTTCTCTATGCCAGTAATATAAATTGGCAGGCATTTCGGGGTTTGAGTAAGATATAATTTCCAAACCTGTAAACAATTCAGCAATATTGCCTTTGTTTAGAGTGTTTACATTATCAGCGGTAAGAATTGTAGAGATGTCTATTCCGGCAATCTGTTGAAAAATTCCGATGTCAAAAATTAGAACTTTATATTTTTTTTGATTTATTTGAGCACCTAATGGAATACCCGATGCAGAAGTATGATAAACTTTGTATGCCAAGCCTGCCATAACAAGCAAATCCAAAGCATTTTGCATTGTTTTGTATGTAGAATTAGAATTTACATTTGAAAACACAAACTTTGAACCGGTTTGCAGAATAATAGAGTTAAAAACTTCATTTAAACAATCAACCGGAGTGCGTTTTCTGTATTTTTTAAAATCATCTTTAAATGTTAAAATTAAGTTAGAAATAATTTTTTGACAAATTTTTAAATCTCTGTTTTTAACGTAATTAGCAACTACTTCAGGCATACCGCCAATTAGTAAAAAAGTTTTAAGCAGGTCTTGAAGACGTTTAAAGAATGGAACTTCAATTGGATTATTATAATTTGAATTTTTGATTATTTCCGATAATGCATTTTCATTCAAAGCCCATAAAAATTCTTTAAAATTTAGCGGATACATAAAAAGTGTCTCTATTCTGCCCACTCCGTAAGAAAGTATTTCGCTTAAAGCAAATTCTAATAACGAACCGGCTGCAATTACATTCAGTTGGGGCATTTTTTCATAGAAAAATCGCAAAGATTTTATTGCTTCCGGACATTCTTGAATTTCATCAAAAAACAATAACGTTTGTCCCTTAATAATTGGCGTTTGATAATAAGCTGATAATTTTTCTATTAAGTTATGTGGATTTATTGAATTTTCAAAAAAATACCTTACATCTTTATCTAACTCAAAATTAATCTCAATAAAATATTTGAAAGTTTTACCTAACTGTCTGACAGAATATGTTTTACCGACTTGTCTTGCACCTCTTAACAACTAAACCTTTCTGTTTTTTGACTGTTTCCACTGCAAAAGATAATTGTCAATAATTCTTTTCATTAAAGAGTTCAGTCTAAAAACTATTTTTTAGACAATACAAAGATAAAAAGAAAAATA
>DYKL01000061.1:0-13296 GCA_020722645.1 Acetofilamentum sp.
AAATCAATTTGCTGAATATTAACGAATTACTTCAAAATATACCGAACTATTGATTGAAAAAATATTTATTTTTTTAGTATTGTTTCTAATGTTTATTTTTTATAAAAAAAAACAAAAAATTATCTGTTATATAACAAAAAAATGTCTTTTTAAAAATATCAAAAAATTTCATTAATCATTGACCAATAAGTATAAAAGAAGACCAGAAAAATGGATGAGAATATTTTGATCCTATCATTTTCAACTTTGCTTTGTATAATGCTTCGCTATACGACACATTATTGTCAATTTTCGAATTATCCTGAAGCAAAATATCGTAAAAATTCGTCATCAACTCTGTTGTTGGTATATCGGCAACTTTCCACAAAGAAATTATGAGATTTTTTGCTCCGGCGTACATAAATGCTCTTGACAAACCAATTACACCTTCTCCTTTTGAATAAACGCCTCTTGCAGTTTCACACGCTGAAAGAGTTATCAAATCGGTTTTAAGAGTCATATTATAAATTTCCCCACTATACAAAATACCGTCTTCGATATTCATTTTGTCATTAGATAAAATCAAAGCAGATAACTCGGGATTTTCAAAATTTACAAATCCGTGAGTTGCAATATGAATAATTGAAAAATTTTTGCTACCTAAAACGTTTTTAAGTAAATATTCATTTGCATTATTGTTTAACATCAGTTCTGAAGTAAAATTTTTAGTTTTGAAATTATTATCAATATTCTGTGCCTCTGTTTCGCTTCCCGGAATTGTTGAAATCTGATTATCATCAAAAAACTGTGGATTATCGGGTTTAAAAATAGGAGCAATTGTCAGAATATCATCTCTTTGATACTTTGAATAATCTATTTTTTGAGTTTCAGTTAAAAGTGTGGCAGAGTATGAATAAGAAATATTATATTTTTTTATTAAAAATGGATATTCAGCATAATTTTTCAGTTCTCCGTCATATTTTTCAGTCAAAATTGCATCAAACGACAACGAACCAATTATATCGTCCGGTATTATTACCAATTTTTCGATTCTATCGGGAAGAATAAAAAAGAACAAACTTTCATACAAATTAAAAGCGGTTTCCTGATATTTTTTTATATCATTTTCCTGATAAGATAAAATAGCTTCGTTATATTCTTTTATTGTTTTTCTGTCATTATCATTAAATTCAGACATAAAAATTTGTGTTTGGTCATCAATAATAATAAATGCAAAAATGCTAACTGGAGTCATATAATAATTTATTATAGCAGTATTTTCGTCTAAATTTTTCTTAATGTCTGAAATAGTGGTTAATTTTATGTTAAATTTAGCGTTGTAATATGCCGGATAATCTTTCTGGTAAACTGCAATTATTTCCTGATATCTGGTGTTTTCTTCAAACAACAGTTTTCTGTAAAAATTAGCTTCTTCGTTTGATGTAGCTTCTGCAATTTTTTGGTTATAGCTGTTAATATTGTTTTTTATCCATTGTTCTATTTTCAATAAACTATCAGGGACATTCGCAAAATTTTCGGCTTTTGAATCAACTATTGCTTGTAAAAGGCTTGATGTTTTATTTCTTTCAGTAAAATAAAATATTCTTTCCAGATTCTCATCTGTAGGATACTTTTGATATATACTGTAACTAATCTCAACTGCATAATCAAAAACATTGGCGATTTCGCTGTTCAACCTTATTTTATCTTCGTGCGAAAACAAAGACTTTCTGAGGTCTGTAATCAGAGTATCGCATAAATATATATTTTCCATGGCTTTGTTGAGGAACTCAAAATTATTTTGTTGCTTGAACATATAATAATAAACTTTTACTTTCCCGTTAATGGCTTCCAGATGTTTGATACCATCGTAGAAATCATTTAAAGGAGGATTTTGATTATAGTCATAGTTTTTGAAAAATTTTGAATTAGCCACAAGACTTTTTTGGAAATATTGTAGTGATTGTTCAATATCTCCCTTTGAAAAATAAATATTTGCCATATTTAATAAGGGATTGACCAAATTAGGATTATGTTCTCCATACAATTTTGTGAGAATATCTATCGATTTGTTGTAATTGTTTATAGCCTCAACAGTATCTTGCTTATCTCTGTAAACACTACCTAAATTAGAGTATATTACCGCAATCTGAAAATTATTTTCGTTTCCTGTTTTACGTCTGACGTCTAATGCTTTGTTGAAAAAAATTTCTGCATTTGTATAATTTCCCTGTTTAAGACATACTAAGCCGATATTATTATACAAACCTGCAAGTTCAGGATTTTCTTCAAATTTTTTTTCAAAAATTTTTGTTGCCAAAAAGTAGTATTGCAACGCATATTCATAATTTTCTGTGTCGTTATAGATATTGCCGAGATTTATGTAATTAACAGCAATTTTGTATGAATCTTCACCATAAATCTGTGTATAAATGTTATTTGATTTAAGCAGATAATCTTCTGCTGTTTTGTATTCTCCTTTTACTATATATGCATTTCCAAGACCACCATAAGCTTCGGCAACTTCCGGTGTGTTTTCTCCTCTTGTTGAACTGACAATTTCAATAACCCTGTTTTTCATTTCAATAGCTTCATCATAACGCCCCAAGGTAATGTAAAGATTTGACAGGTTGATAAATGCAGTTGGCAATAATTCGCTGTTTTCCCCCTGAACCATTTTTATGATTGAAATATTTTTTTCGTAATAATAAATGGCACTGTCAATTTCTCCTGTTTGTGAATAAATCAAAGCCAAATCGTTCATATTCATAGCTGCTTCTATTGATTCTTCTCCAAAAAGTTCAATTTTTATACTCAGGGCTTTTGACATAAATATTTTTGCCGCATCTATTTCTAACCCAATGTATGCTATTCTGCCTTTCAAACTGTAAATGTGTGCAACAACTTTTGACTTTTCCGTAAAATTTTCAATAGCAACAGGCAAAATTTCGTCTAATTTTACGGCGGCTTCTTTCACTTCACTGATATTGATAAGTAACTCAGATAGAGACAGTTCCGAAATTACATAGTTAGCCATTTGACCTTCTTTTTTGAATATCGAAGACGCTTTGTTATAGCATTCTTTTGCTTGTTCGAAATTATTTTCTGCTGTATATTTTTTTGCCAGATTAAAATTTTCTGTTGCAACTTCGATTTGTCCGAAAAAATTTGTTGCAAAAAAGCAGATAGATAATAATAATACTAATTTTTTCATAAATTTCTATGTTTGTTTTGTTTTAAAAAAGTATAATATAAAGTTAATTAATCATTACCTCTTAGCTCTCGGATGAAATGAAATTATCGTATCTCTGAGATATGACTGGTCAATATGTGTATAAATTTCAGTAGTGGTTATTGATTCGTGCCCCAGCATTTCCTGAACTGCTCTTAAATCAGCACCACCTTCAACTAAATGAGTTGCAAAAGAATGTCTGAAAGTGTGAGGACTTACGTTTTTCTGTATTCCTGATTTTTCAGCCAACTCTTTGATAATCATAAAAATCATATTTCTGCTAAGTTTTGCTCCTCGTCTGTTTAAAAATAAAAAATCTTCGTATTTTTTCTGAATATCAATGGTTTTTCGATATGAATTAAAATAAACAGATATTTTTTCCATTGCTTTTTGACTAATTGGAACTAATCTTTGTTTGTCACCTTTGCCAACAACTCTGATAAAAGATTCATCAAAAAACAAATTTGAAATTTTCAAGTCTGTTGCTTCGCTAACTCTAAGACCGCAACTGTACATTGTTTCAATAATAGCATAGTTTCTGTGACCTTCGGGTTTACTTAAATCAATTTGTTCCAAAATTAAATCAATTTCTTCGACTGATAAAACATCCGGAATTTTCCTGCTTAATCTTGGTGTTTCCAAATTTTCAGCAGGATTTTTTTTCAAATAATCACTATGAAGTAGAAATTTATAAAAAGAACGGATTCCTGAAATCATTCTTGCCTGTGTTGTCTGACTGATGCCAAGTTGTGCCATATAAATGACAAATTCTTCTAAATGTTTTGTATGAATAAACTGTGGTTGAATTTGTATATTCCTTATATCGGTTATATATTCATACAATTTTCGTAAATCATTCAAATAAGCATCAATTGAATTTTCAGACAGACCTTTTTCAAGCTTCAGAAATGATTTGTAATTTTCTATTTGATTTTTCCATTCCAAGACTTATTGTATTTGTGTTGTTGATAAATTAAAACATTAAAAAATTTTATAAAGTCGGAAAATAAATTATCTTTGCAAACTTAAATTAAAAGCTTTAAATTTAAAAAATTTATTGATAATAATTTGATTACAAACAACTTACAAAAAAAACGAAAAGTATATTAAACAAATTTAAAGATGAAATTTGCAGAACATAAAGGATTAAACCTTTCGCAAGTCAGTAGCGAAATTACAGAATTTTGGAAAGAAAACAAAACTTTTCAAAAAAGTTTAGAATTACGTAAGAATAATACACCTTATATTTTTTACGAAGGACCTCCGTCTG
The DNA here is from genome assembly GCA_020722645.1 of Acetofilamentum sp. Taxonomy (GTDB): domain Bacteria; phylum Bacteroidota; class Bacteroidia; order Bacteroidales; family JAFGUD01; genus JAFGUD01. The sequence continues at coordinate 4,482 of DYKL01000061.1, forward strand.
CAAACGGAATGCCGGGTATTCACCATACAATTTCACGTGCTATTAAAGATTTGTTTTGCAGATACCAAACAATGAAGGGGCATCTTGTTGAGCGTAAAGCCGGATGGGACACTCACGGATTGCCGGTTGAGATTTCGGTTGAAAAAAATCTGGGCATTACAAAAGACGATATTGGTGTTAAAATTTCAATTGAAGAATACAACAAAACTTGTCGTAAAGAAGTTATGAAATATCAGGACAAGTTTGAAGAATTGACCGATTTGATGGGTTATTGGCTCGATATGGACAACCCATATATTACTTATGACCACAAGTATATTGAAACTCTTTGGTGGGCTTTGAAAGTTTTATACAAAAAAGGATTATTGTACAAAGGTTATACAATTCAACCTTATTCACCGGCTGCCGGAACAGGATTAAGTTCTCACGAATTAAATCAACCAGGCTGCTACAGAGATGTTAAAGACAATACGGCTACTGTTCTTTTTAAGCTCGTCAGAAACGAAAAATCGGAATTTTTATATTCAAAAGTTGATAAAGATATAAATGTAATGGCTTGGACTACAACTCCCTGGACATTACTTTCAAATACAGCACTTGCCGTTGGTGCAGAAATTGATTATCAATTAATTAAAACATACAATCCTTATTCTGCTGAAATCATATACGTTATTCTGGCTAAAGAACTGATTGCAAGTTATTTCGACACAAATACTGAAAATCAATTTGAGCAATTCGAAAAAGGTTCAAAAAAGATTCCTTTTGTTGTAATTGACGAATTTAAAGGCAACCAATTACAGGATTTAAGATACGAACAGCTTCTTCCTTATCAGCAACCGGAAGATGGTGATGCTTTCAGGGTTATAACAGGTGATTTTGTTTCTACCGAAGACGGAACAGGTGTTGTTCATATTGCACCAAGTTTCGGAGCAGATGATTACAGAGTCTCAAAACAACACGGAATTGGTTCATTAACACTTGTGAACAAAAAGGGGAAATTTGTTGACGGCGTTGGTGAATTCAGCGGTAGATTTGTAAGAGCTGAATATACAGAAGACAACCAAGATGTTAACATTGATATTATTGTCAAATTAAAACACGAGGGTAAATTATTCAAATCAGAAAAATACGAACACTCATACCCTCATTGCTGGCGAACTGACAAGCCAATAATTTATTTTCCGCTTGATTCGTGGTTTATCAGAACTACTGCGGTTAAAGAAAGGATGATTGAACTCAACCAAACAATAAACTGGCAACCTAAATCAACAGGCGAAGGTCGTTTTGGTGAATGGCTTAATAATATGGTAGATTGGAACTTATCTCGTTCTCGTTTTTGGGGAACTCCACTACCAATATGGCGAACAGAAGACCGAACCGAAGAAATCTGCATAGGTTCTTTTGAAGAATTGAAAATTGAAGTTAAAAAATCGTTCGAAGCAGGTTTTATGAAAGAAAATCCGCTTGAAAGTTTTGAAGTAGGTAATTTTTCAAAAGAAAACTACAATAAATTTGACCCGCACAGACCTTATGTAGATAACATAGTACTTGTTTCAGCATCAGGTAAAAAAATGTTCAGAGAACCTGATTTAATTGATGTGTGGTTCGATTCAGGAGCAATGCCTATCGCCCAGTTGCATTATCCCTTCGAAAACGAAGAGGCTTTTAAACATAATTTTCCGGGTGATTTCATTTCAGAAGGAGTTGACCAGACACGCGGTTGGTTTTACACTTTGCACGCAATAGCAACAATGCTATTTGATAATGTAGCAGTAAAAAACATTCTTTCTCACGGTTTAATCCTTGATGAAAAAGGTGAAAAAATGTCAAAAAGAAAAGGAAATGTAATTGACCCTTTTATAATTTTTTCAAAATACGGAGGCGATTCTGTACGTTGGTATTTGCTGACAAATAGTGCTCCTTGGGAAGGAATTAAATTCAGTAACGAAGGAGTTGAAGAGATAATACGTAAATTATTCGGTACATTATATAATACATATTCATTTTTTGCTTTGTATGCAAATGTTGATAATTTTACTTATTCTGAAGCAGAAATACCTGTCGCAAAAAGACCGGAAATTGACCGTTGGATTTTATCATTATTAAATACCTTGGTTAAAGAAGTTACTGAAAACTATAATGAATATCATCCTACAAAAGCCGGAAGAGCAATAAACGATTTTGTAATAGACAATTTAAGTAACTGGTACGTAAGACTAAATCGTAAACGTTTTTGGGGCGGAGAATACAATGAAGACAAAATTGCTGCATATCAGACACTTTATACGTGTTTGATAACAGTTGCCCAATTAATGGCACCTATTGCACCTTTCTACTCCGAAAGATTATTTTTGGACTTGAATAAAGTTACCAAAAAAATTAATGCAGAATCAATTCATTTATCGGATTTTCCGACGGTAAAAGAAGGATTGACAGATAAAAATCTGGAAGAAAAAATGTTTTTTGCACAAAAAATTTCTTCTATGGCATTATCTTTGAGACGTACTGCAAAAATAAAAGTTAGACAACCACTTCAAAAAATGATGGTACCGGTGTTAGATGAAAATACCGAAAACCAAATAGAAACAATTAAAAATATTATTTTAACAGAAGTAAATATAAAAGAAATTGATTTACTTAAAGATTCAAACGGTATTGTTGTAAAACAAGTAAAACCGAATTTCAAAGTTCTTGGAAAAAAACTCGGAAAAAATATGAAAGTTGTTGCAAATATGCTCACCGAACTTAAACCAAATGAAATAGCATCATTTGAACAACTTGGCAAATGGCAAACGAATATCAATGGAGAAGAAATTGTTGTTTTAACCGAAGAAGTTGAAATTATCTCCAAAGATATACCCGGTTGGTTAGTAACAACAGACGGCAAATTTACAGTTGCTCTTGATATTACTATCACAGACGAGCTAAAAAAAGAAGGTTTTGCCCGCGAATTAATCAATAAAATACAAAATCACAGAAAAGACAATAATTTTGAAGTAACCGACAAAATTATTATCTCTATTTCATCTGGCAGGGAAGTGCTTGAAGCAGTTGAAAGTTTTTACGAATATATTTCAACTCAAACCCTTGCCGAAAAAATAAACATCAGCGACAATATCCAAGATGGCTCGGAATTTGACATAAATGGTATTGCTGCATTAGTTAATATTAAAAAAATCTAAAAGCTATGGAAAAGATAACAGAAAAAACACGTTATTCTGACGAAGAATTGCAAGAATTTAAAAAAATTATCTTAGAAAAATTGGAATTAGCAAAAGAAAGTTACGAAATGTATTCCAGCATTTTGAACCACAACGGAGATAATTCTGACGAAGATACTGCACCTATTTACAAAGGTATAGATGATGGTGTAGTTGATATGACCAGAGAAGAAGCCGCAAGACTTGCTCAACGTCAGCTTAAATTCATCAGAAATCTTGAAAAAGCTCTAATTCGTATAGAAAATAAAACATACGGTATTTGCCGAAAAACAGGAAAACTTATTTCAAAAGAGAGACTTAAAGTTGTTCCTCACGCAACTTTAAGCATCGAAGCAAAATTAAGCAGAGAAGGCGAAGATTTATAAAAAGACTTTTTATGAATAAAAATCTTAAATGGGCAATTGTTCTTGTTTTAGTTGTTCTTATAATTGACCAGATTCTGAAAATATGGATTAAAACCAATATGGTAATCGGCGAAAACAGCTATATTGACTGGGGTTGGAAAATAAAATGGGCTCAAATTCTTTTTGTCGAAAACAGAGGTATGGCATTTGGAATGGAATTGCCTTTTGATTCAGGTAAAATTATTTTAACCAGCATTCGTTTGATTGTCATAACTTTTATTGGAATTTACATTTATAAAAACACAAAAAAGAATCTCCCTATAGGATTTATTCTTACACTTTCGATGATTTTTGCAGGTGCTTTGGGAAATCTCATAGACAGTATGTTTTATGGTTTAATCTTTGAACAAAGCAGCTACGGTAATGTTGCTCCTGCATCATTCGTCCCTATTGGTCAGGGATACGCTGGCTTTATGCATGGCAAAGTTGTAGATATGTTCTATTTCCCGTTATTTTCATTAAAATTTCCTCCTAATTTTCCATTATGGGGTGGCAAAACATTCAATTTTTTTGAACCTGTTTTTAATGTTGCTGACTCGATGATTACTGTCGGGGTATTTATTTTATTGTTTTTTGGCAATCGTTGGTTTAAAAAAGTACAGGAAATAGAACTTTCCAGCAAACAAAAAAAGACAAAAGAGCAATAATTTTCTCAAAAAAATAAGATGAATATTTTAAAAACAGATTTTGACGGTCTTTTTATTATAGAACCGACTATTTATAAAGACGAAAGGGGCTATTTTTTTGAGTCGTTCAATCGCTCTGTTTTAGAACAAAACGGTATATTTTACGATTTTGTGCAGGATAATCAGTCAAAATCTCAATATGGAGTAGTCAGAGGATTACATTATCAAGCAGAACCTTATGCTCAGGCTAAATTAGTGAGAGTACTTGAAGGTAAAGCCCTTGATGTTGTGGTTGATTTAAGAACAAATTCCAAAACTTTCGGGAAATATTTTTCAATAGAACTTTCTGTCGAAAATCAAAAACAATTGCTTGTTCCAAGGGGATTTGCTCACGGTTTTTCAGTTTTAAGTCAAAACGTAGTATTTTTCTACAAATGTGATAATTTTTACGACAAACAAGCTGAAAGAGGCATTATGTACAACGATGCTTTTTTGAATATTGACTGGAAAATTCCAGCAAAAGATATAATTTTATCAGATAAAGACACAAAAAATCTAAGTTTTGAAAAAGCAGAAAAGTTCAAATAGTTTATAAAGTTCGTAAAATTACAAAGTGCTTTTTGAATAGTTAATGCTAATAATGCGAATTTAAAAGTTGAAATAATTCCTATAGTTTCAACTTTCTTAACCAAAAATTGTAAATTTTTTTTTAAAAATGTGGTTTTAATCGCAGATAGCAATTCAGGGTACTCCGATTTAGAACAACTCAAATTTGGGTGTTTGAAAAACAATCAAATTTGTTAGTTATTCAAAATTTTTGTAAAGGCAGTTCAGGCAGTTAGTATTATTTATGAACCGAGTCTTTGTGAACTCAACCAAGTTGAAATCGCTTTTTAAATCCGAAGAAAAAAAACATTCAATGATTTTTTTAAATCTTCTAAAATCCTATTTTTTTAGATTTTTCGAATTTTGCTGCAATTTGATTGGTGTTATATATTTCAGCAATCGTTGTAGGTTGTGAAATATCTGTGCTGATATTGAGTTTTTTAGCAAGTTTTTTTGCTTTTTCTATTTCAAGCGGCATAAATTCGTATCTAATAGCAAGTCTTCCTTTTCTCAAAATCGCAGGGTCTATAGCTTTTAGTTCGGCATTAAAAGTACAGATTATTTTTACTGAAAAAGCATCGTTTAATAAACCATCTCCCAAATTAAGTAAATTTACAAGCGCATCTGTGTTGTAAATATTTGTGCCTCTTGGTTTGATAAGTTCTTCGCAATCTTCCAAAATTAAAATACTGTTTTTGTTGTTTGCAAAAAAATCGACCAAATCAGGTGAACTTATGGAGCTAATTAAATGCAGAGGCAGATAAATAAATTTTTTGTTGCTTTTTTGAGCTAAGTATCTAATGTATGTAGTTTTTCCGGTACCGAATTTTCCGTGCAACATTACTATGCCGTTTTTATTTTCATCATCTATAAAATTGAAAATTTCATTATTTACAACAACAAAATCGTCATTATAATTGTCTTCAACCGAAACTTTTGTCTCTTTAACTTTAAATTTTTTCAAATCAAGCCCAAAGTGAGTTTTCGTAATCATATAAAAATTATTCAGATGCTTTTTCTTCTTGGGTTTTGCTTTTAATTGTTCAATTATATTCAATATTTTCTGTTTTTTGCTTAAATCGGCATAATAAAAATAGATTGAAGTCTGGTCTGTTTCCACAATAATTTCTTCGGAAGGTATTTCTATTATTAATTGATGAGTAGTTCGTTTGTTCTTTTTATTTTTTTGATACTGAAATATTTCTGTATCGGTAAAAATTTCTATTTTTTTATTTTTAAACTTCTTTTTTAAAAAGTCAAAAATTTCATTTGTGTCAATACTAATAAACATTTTAATAAGATTAAAAGGTTTGTTGTATTTATATAAAAAAATTTTTGGAGCGCTGAAATTATCGTTTTCGTAGTCGTTCTGAAATGTCGAAATTAAATTTATTTTATTTTCCATTTTGTAGTTAGTCTAAATTAGCAATTTCTTTTTGTTTTTTGTTTGTGTATTGAAATAAAAATGAGGTAATAAGCAAAATAACTCCCATTATTGCGAAAGAGTTTATCATTTCCTGATTTGTCGTTGTCCAGAAATCGTAAAAAATTATTTTTAAAGTTGTAATAAAATATAAAGTTATTGAAACAATACGCATTTCTTTTATTTTAAAAATAAATCCGAAAATAATTATAAGAAGCGATACAAATCCCCATGTCATAGAATATTCATATCTGTATAAATTTTTGACAATACTTTGCAAAAGTATGTTCGGGTCGTAGAGTTTAGTTGCAAAAAAGTGTGTAATTTCTGAACTAACTATATATACAAGGCAGAACAGCAATATATATGAAACTGCAAAAGATATTAAATCAGGTTTTTTGAACAACAAACTTACTCCTTTTAATGCTGCAATTATTGTAGTTATCAAAATTAATGCACCGGCATAATGTATATTAAACTGCCAGCGACTAATATTAGTACTCATTAAAAATTCACCTCTTAATGTAATGTAAACTGAAGAATAGAAGAAAATATATAGAATCGAAGATATAAATGCTATTGCTATTGCCGTTATCCCAAGCTGTTTTTTCTTAATAAAAAATGCAGGTAAAGCAGCTATTGAAAGCATTGCAAGATTATAAACACTTGTGAAAGTATCAACTAAGTCGTAATTATCGAATTTTTGAAGGGTAGCATATCTGATTTCCTGTAAAAAAATAAAATAAAACGTAAAAACAGCAACGAATGCCAGAAATGCCTGATAATATTTCTTTTTGATGATTTTTTCGATAAAAAATTCACCTTCGAGTCTGTTAATAAGAAAAATGAGTGTAATAAGTGAACCGATTGCAATTATACTTGACAAAAATCCCTGATTAAAAATTGGTTTTATATATTCCAAATCGGCAGTAGTGCTGATATATTGGTCGTACAAATCAATAAACAAACTTATAATCATACCGATGGATAAGAGCAAAGAACTTGTTTTCATTGAATTATTCTTTGTCCTAACCACAATAAACATTAAAAGTGCTGACTGGAAAGCCCAAATCATTGTTATCGTTTTTCCGTAAAACTCAATAGGAATAATCAAAGAAAAGAACATAATGCTCATACCCAGGAAAATATTCAGAATTCTTCTGTCGAAGTCTTTTCTTTTGAACAAAGCAAGGAAAAATGAATAATTGATAATTCCGATAAGACCTGCAAAAAGCCCCTGATAATCAACACCTGCTTCTTTAATTATCAAAATACCTGCCCCGAAATAAATTCCTTTGGCAGTCATAAAAATCGAAAAATCCATTTTATGAAATTCGTGTCCTTCTCTGATGTTATTGATAATTACCATTAAGAAAAACATAATGTAGAACAAAGTCAGAAACAAAAATGCCCCCAAGAATGGTATTTCTTCGTGCTGGAAGTAGATTTTTGAAACTAACCAGATTCCGTAAATCATAAAAGTGAACCCAAAGGAAACAAGATTTATAATAATTGACTTTTGATAGAAGTCATAAGCAATAATACCGAAATTAAGAAGTGTCAGGTATGAAAAAAGTATAAAATAATCACTGCCGGTAAAATGAACCGTAAAAGGAGCAATATAAGCGGCTATAAATGTAATGATTGCTATTTCGTGCCTTTTTACGGCAATGGAAATCATAATTGTACTTGAAATTATAAAAATTGTTGATAAAATCCACAGAACTAATGGAATAATATTGTATTGGTAATAAGCACCGAAAATTGTAAAGATAAAAGCTGCTATGCCACCGCCAATAAGTACGTTGCTGAAATGAAAGTATTTTTTTCTTAGGAGATATCCTAAAATAAGAAAGATAATTGTAAGAATTACGCCTAAAAATAAGCGACCGAATGAGTTAATCCATTCATTTTCCATCGAAAGATTGATAAATAATGCCAAGCCTACAAGAAAACAGCCAATCCCTATTTTATCCAAAACATTTTCACCCAGTAAAAATTCTATATTTTTAGGTAGTTTTTGACGAATATCAGAGATTTTTGATTTTATCTTCTCTCTTCGTAGGTTTTTTCTGTGTTTTTTTCTGTGCATTTTTAGTTCATCTTCCTGAAACCAGCTTGTAATAGGGTCTTCGTTGGTTAAGGATCGAAATAGTTTTTTGTCGTATTCCTGAATTTTGTTTACTTCATATTTCAAACGCCTGATAGTTTTTACAATTTTTTTTATGTTGTTATTCTGACGAGAAACAAAAATAAGTATAATCAGCGTTACAAAAGTAGTGATGAGAGACAGATATAGAATTATATTTTGAGATAAATCAAATTTCACAACTAAAATTTTTGCAAATTTAAAAAATTTATCATAACAAAATTATTAGTTCAAAATGTTTTATAATGTGCTAATTTGTTAATGTGCCAATTTGTTAATGTGCTAATTTGTTAATGTGCTAATTTGTTAATGTGCTAATGTGCTAATTTGTTAATTTGTTAATGTGCTAATTTGTTAATGTGCTAATGTGCTAATTTGTTAATTTG
>DYKL01000061.1:13396-13475 GCA_020722645.1 Acetofilamentum sp.
TTAATTTGCTAATTGACTAATTTGCTAATTTGCTAATTGACTAATTTGCTAATTTGCTAATTGACTAATTTGCTAATTG
>DYKL01000062.1 GCA_020722645.1 Acetofilamentum sp.
TTACAACAAATCTATTCAGTTGAACAAAAGCATTGAAAATCAAAGAGGTTTGGCTCAAAGTTATCTTTCTTTTGCAAGCTTGTTTTTTGATAAAAATTTATATTATCGTTCAAATATTTATTTAGATTCCTGTATAAGTATTTCGAAAAAAATTCAGACATTGGAATTTGAAACTCAGGCTTATCAATGGAAATACAGATGCGATACAGCATTGGGAGATTATCAAAACGCCTTCGTTAATCTGCTTATTTTCAAAGAATTAAATGATTCGATTGCAAAAATACAGGTACAGGAAAACATAACAGCTCTTCAATCGGAATTTGATATTGAAAGAAAAGAAAAAGAAAATCAGATTTTACTCGAAAAACAAGCTAAACAAGAACTGATAATTCAACGTCAAAGATTATATAATATTTTTATATCAGTTGCACTTGTTCTTTTTGTTGTACTTATTGTTATGTTATATAGCATTCTAAAGCAAAGGAAAAGACATTTTGAAATGCTTTATTCAAAAAATCAGGAAATTTTACAGCAAAAAGAAGAAATATTAGCTCAAAATGAAGTTTTGAACGAACAAAACGAAAAAATCAAACAAAGAAACTCTGAAATTGAAAGTCAGAAAAACATATTACAAAAATATCAAAATGACATTCAATCAAGTATCAATTATGCAAAACGTATTCAATCAGCGATTTTGCCGGAAGAAAAAGAGCTGATTTCAGTGTATTCCGGTGCTATGTTGCTGAATCTGCCTAAAAATATTATAAGCGGTGATTTTTATTTCTTCAAAAAAATTGAAAACAAATCCTTTGTTGCAGTTGCCGACTGCACAGGTCACGGTGTCCCGGTGGCACTAATGAGTATTTTGAATATGACTTTGCTGAAAGAAGTAATGCGGGAAAATTCACAGTGGACGGCAGCCCAGATACTCGATAAAATAAGGGAACTGGTTAAAAATCTTCTTAAACAGACAGCCGACCAAAAAACTGTTCACGATGGAATGGACATTGCAATGATTTTGTATGATAAAGATAAGCTGAAAATCAACTATGCCGGTGCTTATCGCCCTTTATATATTGTCCGTAATTCTGAACTTATTGAAATTGCTGCTGACAAACAAGCTATTGCAGCTTATGTCAAAGAAAAACCTTTTACCGATAACTTTTTGGAAGTTAAAAAAGATGATATTTTTATATCTTCAGTGATGGTTTTTACGACCAGATTTCAATTGCTCTTTCCAAAAAATTTGGTATTTCTCATTTTAATGAACTAATTTTGGAGGTTTCAAAATTAACTTTGTCGGAACAAAAAGAATATCTGGCAAATGTTTTTGAACAATGGAAAGGCGAAGCCCAACAAACAGACGACATAATTATTTTAGCACTGAAAGTATAATTTAATGAACATTTTTAAATACGCAATTACGCTGGCATACAACGGAAAAAACTATCACGGCTGGCAAATTCAGAATAATGCTCGCACCGTTCAGGGAGATCTACAAAATGCTCTTAGTATGATTTTCAGACAACAAATTTCGGTTGTCGGAGCAGGCAGAACTGACGCAGGTGTTCACGCTGCATTTTACGTTGCAAATTTTGATTTAAACATAGAAATTGTTGATTTTCAGAAACTTTTGAATAGTTTGAATGGAATTATGGGAAAAGATATAGTTATTTTTGATGTTTTTCCGGTTTCTGTTGATTTCAACAGCAGATTTAGTGCTTTAAGCAGAACATATATTTACATTATTTCAAAACAAAAAACACCGTTTATAAATGATTTTTCGCTCTTTTTCCCTTATAATCCGGATATAAAAAAAATGAACGAAGCATCTGAAATTTTAAAAGAATACGATGATTTCAAAAGTTTTGAAAAATTACATTCCGACAACAAAACAAGCAAATGCTTTATTTTTGAAGCTAAATGGGTTGAAACAGAAAATATGATAACTTTCAAAATAACTGCTGACCGTTTTTTGAGAAATATGGTAAGAAGTATTGTTGGAACAATGCTTGAAACAGGAATGGGTAAAATAACCACCGAACAGTTCCGTGAAATTATTGAATCCCGCGACCGTTCTGCTGCCGGTGTATCTGTTGAGCCTCATGGATTATTTCTGACAGACATAAAGTACCCGAAACCTGTAAATGATATTTTGGAATATTCAAGAAAAAAATCTCAAATACAATTGCTTTTTTAAGAGTGAGAGTCGGGAAGCACAGCTAAAAAATTTATATGTATAATTTTTAATACTTTAATACCGATTTGCATTCATAGATGTAATTTTTTCAAAATAACAATGAATGCGGCTCAGCATAATACCAATTAGGTTTCAAATTCGATTTAAGAAATATGTACTAAATTAATGTCTGTTTTTCTATGCGGCTCTTTGTGAAAACCTTCGAGGTTCTCTGCGGTTAAATATTTGAATAATATTTTTTTACCACAAAGAAACGCAAAGAAAGAAACGCAAAGTACAGCTGAGATCGGACTATTTTTTAAAACATCTTCCTTAATCAGTTTTTTTTAATTATTACTGCTGTTCTTGCTGGTAAATTGATTATTAAATTGTTATATTTTTTTATCACATTGTAATTATTTAAAATTTCTGAATATTTAGAATCAAATCTGCACGGTACAGTTATATTTTTTTCTTTTTTTGAAGTGTTGAAAACAACAATAACTTCATCATTTTTATCATATCGGCTATATGCAAGAACCTCGTTTTTGTCATCAATCAGTATAAATTCAATTTCTCCGGACGACAATACTTTATTGTTTTTTCTGATGGATATAATTTTTTTATAAAAATTAAACAAAGCAGTGTCAAATTCAACTTTATTTACCGGTTTTTTGATTTTTAAAGGATGTTCAATTTCATTTTCAAATTTGTAATCCTGCCAAATCAAAGGTTTTCTGCAAGAAGGGTCGTCGGCACCCCACATTCCCATCTCATCACCTGCCCAAATATGCGGTGAACCAATGTATGTAAACTGATGAATCAACAACAGTTTTAAAGTTTGATATGTTTTTTCGTCGGGCTTGTCAATTTTGTATTTAGGATTACCGTCGGGAGAACTGTTAAACTTATATTTGTTTTTATTGTACAGTGAAGTCAGAACCCTTGGAGCATCGTGGCTTGAGACTAAATTCATCATCGAATAAACATTGTCTTTTCGTAAGTTTAAATTTAAAGAGTCCAATTTTTTGACAAACTCGGATACTTTGATTTTATTAGGACTTTGATTAAAAAAATGCCTTGCATCACGATACCATCTGTAATTCATAACAGCATCAAAAACATCACCTTTGAGATAAGGAGTAGGGTCTAGCAATTTATCAGGCCAAGCTTCCCACCAAACTTCACCGATTAAAAAAGCATCTGGATTGATATTTTTCACAAAAGACCTGTATTCACGCCAAAAACCAACAGGTAATTCAGCCGCAACATCAAGTCTGAAGCCATCTACGCCATCTTCGGGATTGCCATCTCCGTTTGGATCAAGCCATCTTTTAGTAACATTAAAAATATGCTTTTTAAGTTCTTCGCTGTAAATATTACCCTGAATCGGATGAAAATTATCTGAATTATTATTATTCTGACTTTTTTTGACCTCTGTCAATTCAGTAACACCAGACCAACTTTTATATTTGAATTCGTCTTGTTCAGTTTTTGGGTCATCAAAACTTAATATTTCGTACCAATCTTTGTACTTTGATTTTTCCTGATTAGTTAAAATGTCTTTCCAAGCCCAAAAAGTATGTCCGGTATGATTCCACGAATAGTCGAGAATAACTCTGATGTTTCTTTTGTGAAATTCATCAATAACTTTCAGAAAAAGTTTATCGGCTTCGGTAAATTTCCATGTGTCAGGATTGTCAGGTATTTCAGAAGCAATAGTTAAAGAATCTTTCTTAGGTTCGGGACCAAAATTTCTGTCGATGTGTCGCCAGTTTCGAGCATCATACTTATGAAGCGAAGGTGCATCATTCAGAGGATTAAAATAAATTGCAGTAACTCCCAGCGAGTCAATGTAGTCCATTTTATCCAAAACGCCCTGTAAATCGCCTCCATAATGTCTTAGCTGTACTTTTTGAGTAAATTTAGATATTATATTCCCGCCAAAATCAGGTTTTCCTTCCAATTCCACAAAATAATCGTCTTCTTTGTACCAGTCCTGTGTCCATGGAGTTACGTGCCAATTTTTTGGAATAAACGAGGTATATGCACCGGTAATGTCGTAAACAGTTGGATCATTTGAAGCGTCTCCGTTTCTGAAACGATCTACAAAAATCTGATACCAAATTACATCTTTTGTCCATTCGGGCGGTTTGTCAAATTCAGTAACTTTACTGATTTTTTCCATATTTGGCGATTTAATATCAATATTACAAAAAAATTGAATTGTAACAAAAAAGCAAATAAATAATAAAATTTTAGAATTCATCATTTTATATTACCACTTGTCCATTTTTTTTATTAATTCCATTATTTGATTAACAGTAACGTTTTCGTCTAAACTTAAAACAATTTTTGGATCACCCAAAAAACCTTTGTCGTACATATTTCTGGCGGCTTTATATGCTCTTTCGACACCTTTTTTATTGTCGAGCGAATCCAGTGTTTTTATGGCTTTTATTAAATTTTTATCACTTTCATCTTTTGCAAAAGGATTGTATTCGAGCAATACATAAAGATTTTCTGGTCTGATATTTTTTGTTCTTTGATAATATGCAAAAACATAAGCCAAATCAAGTGCATCAATTTTCAAGTCTTTGATAAGAGTTAATTTCTCAAAATTTTCATCATAATGTTCATTTTCAATGTGTTTTTTTACGTAATTAAAAAGAGGATTGTTTATGATGATATTTTCAAAATGATTTTTCATGGTTTAATGTCAATAATTATAAACTTTATTCTAAAAATAAACGTGCATTTTTAATGTCTCTGATAATATAAACGTCATAATCGCCAAGATAATCAAAACCGGCATTTTTATAGAGATTAACTGCAGTAATATTTTGTGTGTGTACTTCCAATTTTAACTGCATGTTAAGATTCTTAGCAAATCTGATAGATTCATCTAAAAGGTAGTGAGACAATCCTTTTCCTTGCTCAGATTTTTTTATTCCAAAGTGATGTAAATACAATCTACGTTTATCATTAGAAATCCACGAGGTTCCTATAATTTCATTGTTCTGATTATCAATAAGCAGAATAAATTTACCTCCGTTTTCGATTGTTGCTTTAATAGTGTCGTGATTATCACCTCGGGCTTTGCTGCTCAAACCTAATTCCTGCCAGATTTTCATTACTTCTGAATAATCGGCATATTTGTAATCCCTTGTCGAATATCTGTTCATTATTATTAATCGACTATTGCGGTTATTTTTGCAACAAGATTATTACCTGAATTTTTTTCGTATGTGTGAGTAACATTGTATTTTTTTTTCGATATAACGTGGAGGACTCCTTCAATCCAACCTGAAATTCTTTCAAAAATCAACTCTTCACCTTCAACAAACCCCTTAACTTCAAAAACAAATTTATTTGTAGTCTGATTTATCAATTCAAAATCGCCTGATGAATAATATGTTGTAAAAATTGATTTAACTTTTTTCAACACAAAATCAACAGATGCAACTCTGACAAAAATTTTGTAAATACCTTTCAATGCACTGATGGCGCTATAATAGCCAACTTCAAAAGCTGCTTTTTTTTGTGTCACCTTCAAAAACTACTTCTCCGACTTTTTCGGTCGGTTTCAGAACATAATTAGTTAAATTGAACCAATTACTTGAAAAAATGCCATATTCAAAATCATTTTTAATATCAGGAGATAATGATCCAAGCCAAGTACGGTATTTTTCCGGATATTTTTCTTTTACATAATCTTGTGTGCTTTTGACTGCTGTACCCTTAATGTCCATATAAATATTTTTTAATCCCACGTAATAACAATGTCACCTTCAATATATAAATCGCTTACTTCAATATAAGTATGCTCTACTTTTGAAGGTGCTTTTGAAATAACAGTAAATAGTGCTTCTGCCCAGCCTGCAATACGAGTAATTATAATTGCTTCATCTTTTTTGAAGCCGGTTATTTTAAAAATTTTAACCTTACCTTTATCTTCGACTTTAAGACCACCTTCTGAGTAATAAGTTGCAAAAATAGAATCTAATCTTTTCAAAACAAAATCCATTGAAGCAATTTTGACGAAAATTTTGTAAATTCCTTTCAGAGCTTCAAAACCGCTGAATTTTCCAAGCTCATACGCAGCTTTTTCAACATCGCCATTATAGAATAGATTTGCAATAGTTATTGTTGATTCAATATAAGCCTCTTTTACAGGATACCAATTACTTGCCAATATTCCCTCCTGAAATATTATATGAATTTTTTCAGGTAATGCAAATAAAAACTCCTCATACTGTTCGGCAAAGTATTTTTTGACGAAATTTACAGTGCTTATTAAAGCAGTTCCTTTTATATTCATAGTTTTATAGTTTTATGTTTATATAGCTTTAATTTTATTGCCATAATGCATTAACAATTCCAATAATTTTGTTATTATCTAATTCCTGAACTTTGTGAGAAACTTCTATCGGTTTTGAGCCGATAATTCTAAGAGTTTCTTCAATCCAGCCTTCTACACGCCATAAAATAGATTCACATTTTTTATCAAAACCGGTTATTTTAAAAACAGCTTTTTGTTTCTCAGATTCAGTTATTTCAAAATTAACATCAGAATAGTAAGTGTTGAAAATTTTTGGACTTCTGTTTAACACAAAAGAAGGCGATGCCATTTTTACGAATATTTTGTAAACACCATTTAAACCCTGAAATGCACTAAAAACACCAATTTCATAAGATGCCCTTTGAAGATTGCCTTCGTAGAAATAATCTGCAATTTTTTGAACTGGAATCAACATACCTTCTTCGACAGGATACCAATTAGTTGCCATTACCGGCTCGGTATATAGTTTTTTACTCTCTTCCGGAAGTGAGGCAATCCAAGAGGATTCCTGTTGCGGAAATTTTTTCTTTACAAAACTATGCGTACTTATTACTGATGTGCCTTTTATCTGCATTTTAGTTGTTTTTCAAAAAATTAGATTTAATAATCAAGCTCTTGTTTACTTATTTTTTTATTTTTGCCACGAAAATAACATTTAATTATTTAAAAAACAAAATTTATGAGAAAATTTTTCATCATTAAATTTTTTTGCATATTAATTATCTCTTTTGCTGTTATTAAATCAGATGCTCAAAATAATATAAATTTACCTAATATTGCAGTTTATTACAATCCGACATTAACGACCTTACACCCTGATTATAAAGTCTATTTTAAATCACCGGATAAAGCAACTGTTTATTTTCGTTTATATTTGCCTGAATTGAATTTAGTGCTTTCAAACAGCGATTATCAGGCAAAAGTTCAGATAAAATATATTTTTTACAAATCATTACTTTCAACTGAAATTTTAGATAGCGCTTCACAAGTTGTTACTTTTCAGAAAAAAAATATCAGACAAACTATTATTACTTTTTTTGACATAGACATTCCAAAAGAAAATAGCTATCTGGTTCTTATTACCAAAGACCTTTACAATCAGAAAAAAAGTATTGAAATAATTTATTTGGATATTACTGATAAGTCTGAGCAAAACTACATGCTTTTAAATGTGGAATATGTCAAACCCGTTTTTTCAAATTTTGTAAGCCCCCAGAAAGAATATAAAATAGTTCACAATAAGGAAACTGATTCATTTTTGGTTAAAAAATTTTCAATTGATACAACTTTGGCAACACCACCCTCATCTATGCTAAAAACGAATTTTCAACCTCTTTTAGATACCCAGTTTTATCATAATTCTGCTGAAAATATTTTTTTTGAAGAAAAAAGCATTTATTGTGTCGAAAATCAGCAAAACAATTCGCAATTAACAGTTATGTGTTTTGACAAAGATTTTCCCGACATCAAAACATCTGATAAAATGGTTCCGCCTCTTCAATATATTACAAATTCAGCAGAATTTAAAGAACTGTCTGCTACACCGAACAAAAAATTGGCAATAGATAATTTTTGGTTATCTTTAAATAATGACCCTAATACGGCGAAATCATTAATAAAATTATATTATAACCGTGTTATATATGCTAACAATCATTTTACAACAACAAAACAAGGCTGGCAGACTGACAGAGGTATGATTTATATTGTTTTTGGACCGCCTGATATTCTTCATATTGCTGATAATTACCAAGAATGGATTTATCTTGATGATTATGCTAAAGAGCAAGTTAATCTGATTTTTGAGAAAAAGAATTTATATTTTTCGGTTAATGATTACATTTTAAAAAGAAATATTGAGTATTCAGCATTTTGGAAAGAAGCCGTAAACAGCTGGAAATCAGGGAAGTTCTTTGTGTTTTAGAGTTATTGAGTAGTCGAGTTATTGAGTTTGTAGAGACGTTGCATGCAACGTCTGTACAGTTAGTAAAGAATTTAACAATACAAAAATGTAACAATGTAACAATTTAACAATGTAACAATATAACAATTTAGCAATGAAATAATTTAACAATATAACAATGTCAAATATTAAAAAAATTCTTAGACTAATCAGGTATCAAAATTTATTGTTTATCGTAATAATTCAGTATTCAATGCGGATTTTTATTGTTAAGCCTTATCTTAATAATCTTAATCTTGAACCGTTGTTCAGCGGTTTTCACTTTTTTTTGCTTGTAACAACAACAGTTTTACTCGCCGCTTCGGGATACATAATCAATAATTATTTTGACTCCGAACTTGACAAAAAGGCCGGTAAAGAAGTGTTTTTCGATAAATCTGACTCAAAAAAAACAGCTTTTAATCTGCATTTAATATTAAATTTAGTTGCAGTAGCAATAGGTTTTTATATATCCTATGTGATAAATTTATATAAACTTGGTTTTGTATTTATCGTGATTGCGGGTTTATTATGGTTTTACTCGTCGTCATACAAAAAAATGTTTCTGATTGGTAATCTTATTGTTGCAATATTGTCTGCATTAGTGCCGTTAATTGTTATGGTTTACGAAATTCCTTTACAATATCAGTACAACAGCAGTGTTTTTATAAGCCTTCAGACAAATTTGAATGACTTAATGATTTGGATAGCCGGTTTTTCAGCATTTGCTTTCCTGCTTACTTTTATCCGCGAAATTATCAAAGACATTGAAGACATTGACGGAGATATTTCATTTAATGCCAACACATTACCTGTAATTTTGGGCGAAAAAAATGCCAAAATAGTTGTCTCTGCCTTAATTTTCATTTCTATTGTGTCAATTTTTGTCATTACAATAAAATTTTTGAACAATCCTTTGTCAATAATATACATAAGTTTGTTAATAATTTTGCCTTTATTTTTTCTGATTGTTAAAAACTTTAAAGCAAAAAATTCAAAAGATTTTCACTTTTTAAGTATTTTTACCAAAATTATTATGCTATTTGGAGTGCTTTATTCTGTAGTAGCAAGCATAAACATTTAATATTTATTTAATAGAATAATGGAAGAATCTTTTATTGTATCAGCACGAAAATATCGTCCGGCAACTTTTGAAAGTGTCGTTGGACAAAAATCTATAACAACTACATTAAAGAACGCTATCAAAACCAAACAATTAGCTCACGCTTATTTGTTTTGCGGTCCACGAGGTGTAGGAAAGACTACTTGTGCGAGAATTTTTGCAAAAACAATAAACTGTCAAAACTTAACCGAAGAAGTTGAAGCCTGCAATGAATGTCAATCGTGCAAAGCTTTTAATACAGGTCGTTCATTAAATATTCACGAACTTGATGCCGCTTCAAACAACTCGGTTGATGACATCAGAAAACTTATTGACCAAGTCAGGATACCGCCGCAAATAGGCAAATACAGCCTGTATATAATAGATGAGGTTCACATGTTATCTACTCAAGCTTTTAATGCTTTTCTAAAAACATTGGAAGAACCGCCCGAACACGCAATTTTTATCCTTGCAACAACCGAAAAACATAAAATTCTGCCAACTATTTTATCACGTTGTCAAATCTTTGATTTTAACAGAATTCAGGTTACCGACATAGTTGACCATTTATTGTACATTTCAAAAAAAGAAGGCATAGAAGCCGATGCAGATGCTCTGAACATTATCGCTCAAAAGGCTGACGGGGGTTTGCGTGATGCTTTGTCTTTCTTTGACCAGATTGCAAGTTTTTCGGACAAAAAAATTACTTACGAAAAAGTAATTCAAAGTCTCAATGTTCTGGACTATGATTATTACTTTAAACTAACAGATGCTTTTATAACCGGAGACTATCTTTCGTCTTTGATAATTTTTAATGACATTCTTAACAACGGCTTTGATGCCCAGAATTTTATTGTCGGCATTAGTTCTCATTTCAGGGATTTACTTGTAGTTAAGGACGCAAAAACCATAGAATTACTTGATGTAGGGCATTCTATCAAAGAAAAATATCTTGAACAAACAAAAAAATCATCTATTGAATTTCTTCTTAACGCATTAAACGTTGTTTCACAAGCTGACGTTGATTACAGAATGGCAAAAAACAAAAGACTTTTAGTTGAAATAATGCTTCTGAAAATTTCTCAGATTACAGGTGAACTGCAAAAAAAATATTATACAAATTCCAACACTCAAATTTTTAAAAATATTCTAACGAAAGAGAAACAAAATACATCAATAGTAAAAGAACCCAAAAATAAATACAACGATAACAATTCTAATATCGAAAATAATCAAAATCAAAAGATAAATGAAGTAGTTTCAGCTTTACCTTCTGTAAATTCTCTGATGAATAAAGGTTTTAAAACAGAAGAAAAAATAAACGAAACCAAAGAAAACAAAGAGAAACCTAAAACCTTCGGTGATAATATTGTTACAAAAGAACAAATAAAACCTGTTTTGATTGAATTTGCAAATACTTTTAAAAATGATAAACCAAGAGTTGCATCTACTTTAATATCTTATGACTTTGAACTAAAAATACAAACAATAGTTCTAAAATTATCGAACGAAACTCAAAAATCGGAAATTGTTAAAATTTCGAAAGAACTTTTGGCTTATATCAATCAAAAACTTGAGTCTAATTTGAAATTTGAAGTAGAATTATCTGAAAATCCTCAGGTTGATAAAAAACCATATACCAAAGAAGAAAAATACGAATATCTGAAAGAAAAAAATCCTGATATTGAAAACTTAAAAAAACAATTCAAACTGTTCATTGATTAGAAATTGTTTCATTGCTACATTGTTTCATTGTTTCATCGTTTCATTGCATAATTCATTGTTTATTATTCTTTATTCAAAATTTGTAATTAATAATTCAACATTCATAATTCATAATTCAAAATTCGTTATTCGTAATTCGTTATTCAAAATTCGTAATTCAAAATTCTCATTTCATTTTATGTCGGGAAAAAAAATAAAAGAAGAACTAATAAGGCTAAAAGAACTTCTGCTGATAGAAAAAGAAGAAGATTTATCGCAGTTTAAACAGAAAATTCAGAGCACATCATTTATTGACCGCCGTAACGAAGGAATTTTGTGGTATCCTGTACATTTGGAAAGCAAACAGTTTGATGCAGGCGAACGTCTGATTATAAATGTATCACGCTCTAAAGAACATAAAGAGGCTCATTTGTTTCAATCCGGTAAATTAGTCAGTATTTTTTCAAATGTCGATGATAAAGAAGAAATTACCGGAGTAGTAAATCAGGTGCGGAAACAAGATATGTTCATTACAATTAACAATGACTTTTTTCCGGACTGGTTAAAATACGGCAAATTGGGAGTTCAGTTGCTTTTTGATGAAAATTCGTACATTGAGATGGAAAAAGCCCTCGACATTGTTATTACAACCGAAGACGAAAAAATCGAAAGACTGAAAAATATTATACTCGGCGATTTAGATGCAGAATTTGAAGAAAATAAAAACATAACTTTTAAAAATCTTAATGACAGTCAAAATCAGGCGATAAACCTTGTAGAATCAGCAAAAGATATAGCAATTGTTCACGGTCCTCCGGGAACCGGAAAAACTACAACCTTAATTCATTCGATAATTCAGACACTGAAATCAGAGAAACAAATTCTGGTATGTGCACCAAGCAATTCAGCCGTTGATTTAGTAGTTGAAAAACTTGCAGAAAAAGGTGTAGATGTTCTCAGAATAGGACATCCAGCAAGAATTACCGAAAATACGCTCAAAAATTCGCTTGATACCCGCGTAACGCTTCATAATTATTACAAAGATGTCAAAATGATTAGAAAAGAAGCCGAAGAGCTTTTTAATCAGGCAAAAAAATTTAAAAGAAACTACGGCGAACAACAACGTAAAGAACGAAACGAGTTTTTTAAGCAGGCAAAAAAACTTAAAGAAGAAGCAAATCAACTGATTCATTATATCACGACAAGTTTAATCTTGCAAGCACAAGTCATTGCTACAACTTTGGTCGGTGCCAATAATTACCAGATAAAAGATTTAAAATTTGACACTGTTTATATTGACGAAGCGGCACAGGGTTTAGAGCCGGCAACTTGGATACCGATATTGAAATCTAAAAGGGTAATTTTTGCAGGCGACCATAATCAACTGCCACCGACTGTCAAATCTATCGAAGCGGCTAAAAATGGTCTTGAAATTACTTTGTTCGAAAAAGCAATTAACAGAAACAAAGCAGATGTTATGCTAAATGAACAATACAGAATGAATGAACAAATTATGAATTTTTCAAGTAAATTTTTTTATAAAAACCAGTTGATTGCAAACGAAAAAGTTAAAAGTCACAAAATTTTTGAAGCTGATAAACCTGTTGAATTTGTTGATATTGCCGGTACAGGTTTTTCTGAAAGTAAAAATTACGAAACTCAAAGCACTTTCAACAAAGAAGAAGCTGAATTATTGCTGAATTACCTGAAAAAATATCTTGAATCAATAAGCGATTTTGATATTCAAAGAAATATTGACGGAATTGCAGTAATTTCGCCTTACAAAGAGCAAATTATTGTATTGAATGATATTTTTGAAAATAATATCGAATTACCTGCATTTTTAAAAGAAAAAATTTCCATTAACACAATAGATTCTTTTCAGGGACAAGAAAGGGACATTATCTTTATTAGTCTTGTTCGCTCGAATGAAAAAAATGAAATCGGCTTTTTATCAGACATCAGAAGGATGAATGTTGCAATGACCAGAGCAAGAAAAAAATTAGTAATTTTCGGTGATAGCGGAACAATTTGCAAAAATAAATTTTACGATGATTTTGTAACTTATGTCAACGAAATTAACTCCTACAAAAGTGCCTTTGAATTAATGTACTAAAATTACTTCATTGTCTCATTGTTTCATTGTTTCATTGTTTCATTGTTTCATTGTTTCATTG
>DYKL01000507.1 GCA_020722645.1 Acetofilamentum sp.
CAAAACCTTCATTTTTTCGAATTTGTAATCATTATTGTCCGAAACCTTGTATTAAAAATTTGGCGTTAGCCTACTCATACGCTTTGCGTCATTACGAGGCTTTGCTTCGTACGCTTTGCGTCATTGCGAGGCACGAAGCAATCTCAAGCCCGAACCGGTTTTAACGAGTCAGCTACTTCGTTCCTCGTAGTGACGATTTGCTTCTTGCTTTTGCTTCGTACCTCGCAATGACGTGTACCTCGCAATGACGTTTGCCTCGCAGAGACAAAAAGGCGGGTGAAAAATGCAAGTTACAAACTTGCAGTTATTTGAGCATTTAAGACGAAGTCTTAAACGAAATAAAAAGTTTTATATATACTTTTGATTGCAATTTTAAATTGTAAAGTCTTATAATATAGTATTTTATGTTTCGGACAATAATGATTTGTAATCCGAAAATTCCACAAATCAGCCGATTAGTTGAATTCGGATTGCAAATCCGAATTAGCAATGTTATGAAATTTTGTGGCGGTTTAATATATTATTTCACTTTTTTCTTTTTTGCGTTTTCATCGTACCAGACCTCTTCTCCCCAACCTAAACCAATGTAACATTTAACACAATTTTTTGAAAATACCATCTGACAAGCTTCTAAACGACCTCCCTTTGAACCAATTACTTCTGCATTTTTTCTGCTCAAATTGGCAATAAACCATTCATCTGTTGTGGACATAAATACTTTTGAAGGTGTTTTGAAAGGAATTACTTCTACATAACAGCTATGAGATTCAAAATAGGCACTAAGTAAATATCTTTCGAAAAAAACTTTTGTCTCAGGATCGAGTGGAATTTCGGCTCGTAACCAACCTTCGTTTTTGCCCATTTTTACATACATATATTCGTAATTATCTGTGAAAAGATAAGCCTGAACTTTTATCACAGTGTCGTTTTTTATTTTTACATTTATCGATTTGTTTTCGTAAACTGTGTCAATATCACGGCAAATTTTGGTGAGGTAGCATTTAATACCGTCATCAAAAAAATATAGATTTTCATAATTAAATAAATAGGTGCCTGCTTTAATTTCAAATGTCTCGCGATAATTTTTTTGGGCGTAACTTGATATAAAAAAGATGGCAAGTAAACAAACAAGAAGAAATCGTTTCATTGTTTTTTTAGTTTTGAGGTTTAAAATTTTTTAATTTTCCAAATATAAAGTATTTACGAAAAATAAAAAAATTAGTTTATGTAAAAAAATTTTTTTTTATGAAAAATATTTGTACATTTCGGAAATTAAAATCTCTAATTTTTCTACAAAATTTAAAAATTATGAAGCAATTCAATGACGACTTTAAAACAAAATTGTATCAGGCAATTTCAGATATTGAAAATAATTCTTTAGTTGAAATTGTTACTGTTATCAGACAACAAAGTGCAAAATATTCAGACATTGGTCTGTTAACCGCCGCAATTGCCTCTTTTATACTTTTTTCTGTAATGATGTTCATTCCCGTTGATATTCCTGCATACTGGATTTATACTTCAACTGTTTTGTTTTTTTTATTGGTTCATTTTTCTGTGATGTCAATTTCCGGAATTTTGTTAAAATTAATTCCAAAAAAACGTCTCGAAAAAAATGTTGAAATCCTTGCAAGAGCTGTTTTTCAGAAAGGAGGAATGAGATTTACAAAAGAGCATATAGGTGTTTTATTTTTTATATCATACTTTGAGAAAAAGGCGATTATTATTGCTGACAGAGGAGTTGAAATGGCTATACCGCAAGAAGAATGGAAAGATATTCAACAACAATTCAGCACAATTTTTGATAATGATAATGTAGCTGAAAATATTTTGAAATTTTTATCAACTACAAAATCAACTTTCAATAAATACATTCCACCGATTGAAAATGATATTAACGAGTTACCCGATAATTTGGAAGTTGATTTATAGAATCTAATGAATGATGAATAACGAATGATGAATTATGAATAACGAATGATGAAT
>DYKL01000508.1 GCA_020722645.1 Acetofilamentum sp.
AGTCCTACGGACTATATTTATATCAGCATCTTAATATTGCGGAATAGAGCGAATTTTGGTTTTATTTCAAATCACTTTTTTATTCTAAAGTTCGTCTTGATATTTCGTCAAATTCAACTATAAAGGCATCTTTAAATTCGGTTTGTCTGACTTTTTCTAACAAAACTTCGCATTCTTGTTTAGAAGAGAAATTACCGACAGTATATTTGTAGTAACCTTCGTCGAAATAATAATCAATTTCACCTAAATGAAGCGGAAGGCTGTCTTGCGGCAACTTGTTCCAGGACATACGGAATTGAACTTTATAAACCGGATAGATTATTTCTTGGGAGTTGTTTTTCTGTGCATAAATTATAGCTGTTTCGTCAAAAGGGACATTGTATCCGAACCTGAAAGGCAGCTTTTTAGAATTTTGTTTGTCAAATTCCTGTTTTAAATCAGGTTGCCAGTAAGTCTGAAAAAGATTCAATGTTCGGGTATATTTACCGAAAACAGAAATTGTAAAGTTGTTTTCTTTTAAAAATTTATAAGAAAAACCTGAATCGTCTTGTAATATCTTAACAGACTGATTTATAAGAAGTTCTCTAAATAAAGATAATTTATCTTCCTGAAGCAAATAAGAAGCAGATTTTAAAAAGGTATTTTTATTACCGAAATTACTAATAAAAGTAACAAGTTCGGGATGATTTAAAAAATTCACATCTGACAAATCAACCTGCAAATAATAAACATCTTTTTTGCCTTTGTTACCTGAAATTGAAATTTTCACACCTTTAATTCTTTTGTCAAGAGTTTGGTGGTCTTGCACATATAAAATTTTTCCGAAATCGTCAATTACAAAATATTTTAAATCGGTAATTTGATGATTTGTCTGATAAATGAAGTACAAAAGCGGATGAATAACTCCATTTACGTTGTTATTCCGGAAATTGTTTTTCATATTTTGAGTATTGAAATAACCTTGTGCAAAAAAATCAACAAGTGATTGCGTCATAGAGTTGAGTAATTCAGCAATTTCAATATCTGTATAATTTTGTAAATCAGGCACTTGTCCAATATTTTCGAGACCAACAAGCAAATAATTGTTAGAATATGGATAAAAAGCATAGACAAAAGAAAAATCGGGACCGGCAAAGGGATAAAATGCTGTTATTGTATCATCAGACAGCAAAACTTCGTTTTTTTCTGCCCAGTTTGTAATTACTAAAATCTGATTTACATAAAAGTAATTCCAGTTAGTAGCTGTGGAATTTGCATAATTTTTATAAAAATCTTTTTGTTGAAAATCTTCAAAATTTTCGCAGGGTATTCCGCAAATAAATTTTGCATAATTATCATATTTCTTTATATCAACTGTGAATTTTAAAGAAGTATCGGCATTATTATGCGAATTTTGATTATTATTTTTTTCTTTACAAGATGACAAAAATAAAAAACCAAAAACAATTGATATAAAAAAAACAAAGTATTTTTTCATTGTTTGTTTATCAGATCAAAAAATTTATTTAATGTGTCAATATAATATTGTGGTGCTCTGACAGGTTTTCTTGAATTGATATCAACAAAAGCCAAAAGGGTATATCCTTTATTTATCAGTTCCGATTTTGAGTTGAAAATTTCATAATCAAATTCAACTTTTATCTGATGAATTTTCTTAAAAATTGTTTTGATTGTCAGTAAATCGTCATAAACAGCCGGTTTAATGTATTCGATGATCATTTTAACAATTGGCAATAAATATCCGTCTTCTTCCAATTTTTTGTATGTAAGTCCCATTTCGCGAAGGAATTCAGTTCTCCCGATTTCATAATAAGTTGGATAATTTCCGTAGTACGAATAGCCCATTCTGTCGGTATCCTTGTATGTAACACGAACTTTACTTTCGTGAGCAAGCCAATATTTTTCTGTATAAATCATAGTTCAATAGTTCGGTATATTTTAAAGTAATTCGTTAATATTCAGCAAATTGATTTTG
>DYKL01000509.1 GCA_020722645.1 Acetofilamentum sp.
CAAAAGTTTCTAACAAACTAAGTTTGTTGTTAACGAGTTTTAGTTTTCCGCTCATATATTTACCTTAATTTTTTCTAATCCTGAATTTAGTTGTACAATTTTCTTCCAGTTGATATTTCCTTTGATACAAAATTCTTTTGAAAATTGAAAAATAAACTGGTTAATCATTCGATCATATTCTTTAGAGAACCTTTCATTTCTTTCTTTTGCCTGATGCCCAAGTGGTTCAATAAATTCTGTATAAAGCTCAGTATTGCCTGAAATGAATTCCCAAAACTGCTGCCCAGCAATTTTTTGATATTCGCCCTTATCTGTTTTCATCACTCTTCCATAACAACATCCATTTATAGCTTCAACTGGTTTTTTAATTGCATTAGTTCTTAATCGCTGTTTTGCTTTTCTAAAATTCTCTTTCATTTTTGCAATTTGATCTGCATTCCCCCAATTAGTTCCTGACTTGACAGTTACAACGTAAATTATTCCATCCTTTTCAAATTCAAGATCAATTCCTTCAGCAGATGATTTTTTACCACCGTAAATATTGTTGCAAACATAGATAGCAAGTCGTTCAAGAAAACCACCAAACAGGTTTCTTCTTGCGAAGAAAGATGAGCATTAACTAAAGTTCTCACAATTTTATCAGAAGTATTAATATTTTTAGCTTTAAATAAATAAGGGTTTTTGGATGAAAGAATTTTAGAAAGTTTTAATTCTTTGATCCCTTTTTCTCTAGCTTCATGAAAAGAACCGATGTTTTCTTCAATGTATTTTTTTACGTCTTGGAGTTTTAGCTTTTTCATATTTTCCCTTTGGTTCAAAAACGAACGATGAGTGATTTAATTGTTTTGAGGCTATTTGATAGTATTCATTTACAATCTCGATTCCTATTCCTATTCTTCCCATTTTATTTGCAACCACAACTGTGGTTCCAGAACCCATAAATGGATCAAGTACAACATCACCTTCTTTTGTAAATAGTTTTATAAACCATTCAGGTAATTCATCTGGAAATGCTGCACTGTGTCCTTTGTTATTACATTCAGTTGCAAGATGAACAACATTTGTGGGATAGACAAAATCGCGTTCTAACCAATTGGAAACATTTTTACCAAACCCGCTACCGTTTTTTGCGTTATCGCGCCTCTTATCTGTTTCACTTAATTTTTTTAATCTGTTTTTTGCCCAATCACCAACAGGAACCATAACGGCTTCTTGATACATATTAAAATGTTTTGATTTGTTAAACTGAATTAATCTTTCCCAAGAATCACGGAAACGATTTGGCCACTTACCGGGATAAGAATTTTTTTTGTGCCAAATGAATTCTTCAGTCCAAAGCCAACCTTGTTCACGCATAGCTCTAATTAAATCCAAAACGTAAGTGTGCCTTTCCCCATCAACAACTTTTTCTTTAATATTTAAAACAAATGTTCCAGTCGGTTTTAATACGCGTAAAAGTTGAGATGAAAAGGGGAGGAACCATTCAACGTATTTGTCAGGGTGGATTCCACCGTAAGTATTTTTTCGGCTATCAGCGTAAGGTGGAGAAGTAAAAATTAGATCTACTGAGTTATCTATTAGTTCAGTAAGTAATTCTTTAGAATCGCCAAGATATATATTTGGTTCTGTTTTTTTAATCTTCTTCCTCTTCATCAAATAATTCTTCTTCTTTTTTGGGCAAATTATTTATTGCCTCTCTAACCACTTCATCCCAATAATCCATACCCCATTCTACACCTTTTCTTACAGAATACATCTCATCATAATCCAATACTCTGCCTATAACTTTTTCTGCCCAAAATTGTACATCTGCAACAGTAATAGAATATATAATTTCATCTTCATCTAACTGCTCGGTTAGATGTTTATTCTCGCGAATAATTTTAATTTTTTCCGTTGCCTTCATAATACTCCTTTCTAATACCTAGGTCTAATTTTATATGGAATCGGATCTTCAAATCCTGCTTGCTGAAA
>DYKL01000510.1 GCA_020722645.1 Acetofilamentum sp.
TATTATCATATTACACAAAATTCTGAAATTGTCTGTAATTGCAAGGGATTAATCCGCTGAACTTGTTTCTTCCTAAATGTCATTCCCATCCATTTTCGTCATTTCTGTCCCTGTGGATACAGGGGGTGACGAGTGGGAGTTCTTAATTTTATGATAATAAGTTTTATTTAAACTCTCATCTGTTATTTATGTTTATAAAAAGGACAATTTGGTACAGGCCATTACCGTAAACTTAAGGAGTTTAATTATACATAGTCGCCCAGCCTTCATACTGGTGTGTCTGTGAAAGATTTTCTTTTTAAAAGAAAGCGTATAAAAATTAAATAATAAGTTATATCATTCAATTCATAAAATTTGCAACATAACATTTAAAAAAAAGCCATTTTAATAACTTTGAATTATTAGACATATTAACAAGCTTTTTTCGTACAAGTGCTTTCATTTCCTTTACCCTCTTTGCCTGGTGACCTTTCAATTCTTGATTTTTCAAGTGGTTCCATACTTGTTCATCAGGATTAAAGTCTGGTGAATAGGATGGAAGATAAAAAACATGAAGACGTTTCTGTTGCAAAATAAAATTTTTAACTCTCTTAGCAATATGTGGTGGTGCATTATCTATAACAACTACGACATGTCTTCGCTTATGATATTTTAACATTTGCCCTAAAAAATAAATAACTTCTTTTGATGTAATTGTTTTATCATGTAAAAAGATTGTCTTATATTTTTTTGCAGTTTTCAGTATTATAGGAAGCTCATTGTTTAGCCAATTATCCCTTAAAATTGGGTCAGCCTGATAATACCTGCGCTCAGGCTTCTTAAACGTTAGATTTAATTTACGAAGCATTCTCCACATCGTTGGCTGTGAAATTTCTATATTAAATTTCTTTTTTATGATCTATATAAGACGTTTGCAAATCCAGAAATCAGATTCATAACCAAATTGTGAGGCTGGTTTTATGACAATCTTTTTTAATTTCTTTAATTGCAATTGTTTTAATTTTGTAGGCCTACCACTACCAGCTTTTCTCAATAAATCTTTAAAATCTTTGTTTTTATTATATTTAATTTTCCATCTGTAAATAGTAGATCTATGAACATTGTAAGTCATAGCAACGTTTGTTAATAATTGCTTATTCAATAAAGCTTTTACAGTGTTAACGCGTATTTGATAAGTAGAATATTTAAAATTAATTTAGATTATATTGTCAAAAAAATGTTACATTTTTAATGAATAAGACTATATGTTTTTCAGTTCAATAATATATTCATTATTCATAGCAATAGTTTTTAGTTCATATAATGCTAAATTTTTATATTTTGAGTCTAAATATTTATCAATTATTTTCTGAAAAATTTTAATATATTCAGATTGTTGATTTAATCATTACAAGGAGTGTAGCGATAAAGCAAGCCTATTTAAATAGAGATTGCTTCGCCATTTCAGGACTCTCAATGACATCTATGAAAAAGTTTTTCTAAGTATTTTTTTAGTACTATTCTTAATTGTCAACAAAATTCTAAAAGTAGATTCCTTTTTCTCTTTTCTTAGTACATCTCCTAGTTTTATTTTTTTGTCAATTAAACCATTTTAAAACTTATAGCCGGTTAAACGCAAACATCTCTTAGTCCTTTTTATGGCAACGTTATTATCAAGGTAAGGTGTTGCAATCAGTCTTAGCCATATTATTGACAGTTGAAATAAGCACTTACCTTACCTCTGGTTTAACCAACTTTGCTTTGCACCTCATTGCAAAAAAATATATAAAATTTCACGGCGGTGTAAAGCTTTTTCATAATATCAGTCTGATTATTATAAAGAAAAAATATTCAACGGATCAAATGGATTAAAATTACCTACCACCACCCCCTGCTCATATTCAATTGTGAGATACCACTGCAGCACTGAAGACGCATCATAATATGACCATTTCACCAGCCTGTTGCTTCCATCATATTCATAAGTATGATAA
>DYKL01000511.1 GCA_020722645.1 Acetofilamentum sp.
CAGGTGTTTTCACCTGCAACCACTTACGAAAAAACTTGCGGATTTAAGGTAATTTACAAATCTTAAAATGTAAGATTAAATTTTTCTCAATTTTCATTATCTTTGCAAAAACAATAACCGCAAAATTCTATGATTAAAGATGTTATACGAAACATTGTAAAATCTTCTGTTAAAGACATCAAAAGATTTGTAAAAAATCCTTTCATTGTTCAAAAAGAGGTGTTTAATTATTTGCTCGAAAACGGCAAACAAACGATGTTCGGGCAGGAACATAATTTTGGCGGGATAAAATCAATCAACGACTTCCAAAAAAATGTCCCTATACGCAACTACGAAGCATTAAAGCCGTATATTGAACTAATAATCAACGGTAAACAGAAAAATGTACTGTGGAATTCACCTGTAAACTGGTTTGCAATGTCTTCGGGGACAACTAACGACAAAAGTAAATACATTCCCGTTACAAAAGAATCTCTGGAAGACTGCCATTACAAAGGCGGAAAACAAATGCTGGGAATTTATATGACAAGATATCCGAATTCCAACTTTGTGTTTGGCAAATCGCTTGTTCTGGGCGGTAGCCGACAAATAAATTCCATAAATCCGAACGTTTACACAGGTGATATTTCAGCGATTATTGTCAAAAATTTGCCATATTATGCACAGTTTGCACGCGTTCCCGATAAAAAAACTATTCTTTTATCCGACTGGGAACAAAAACTGAACGAAATGGCTCAAAAAACTATAAATCAGAATGTTACAAGCATTGCAGGTGTACCTTCGTGGATTTTGGTTTTGCTTAAACACATTGAAAAAATATCCGGGAAAAAAATTTCTGATATCTGGCAAAACCTTGAAGTTTTCTTTCACGGTGGAATATCTTTTAAACCCTACGAAGAACAATACAAAAGAATAATCGACAAACCGGATATGAATTACTGGGAAGTTTATAATGCTTCGGAAGGTTATTTCGGAATTCAGTACAGTAAACAAAGCAAAGATATGATACTTTTGCTTAATTCAGGCATTTTTTACGAATTTATTCCGCAGGAAGAATGGAATGCAGAAAATCCAAAAGCTGTCCCGCTTAATGATGTTGAACTCGGGAAAAATTATTCGATTGTAATATCTACAAATGCAGGTTTGTGGAGATACCAAATTGGCGACACTATTGAATTTACAAATAAATTTCCGTTTCTTTTCAAATTTACCGGACGTACAAAGTTATTTATCAATGCTTTTGGCGAAGAATTAATAATTGATAATGCCGAAAATGCACTTTCAAAAACCTGTTTACAAACTAACGCAATAATCAACGAATATACTGCTGCTCCTGTTTTTATGAAAAATGACAATACAGGTGCTCACGAATGGATAATTGAATTTGAAAAATTGCCCGAAGATTTGGAATTGTTCACAAAAAAACTTGACGAAAATTTGAAATCTATCAATTCTGATTACGAAGCTAAACGTTCTTACAATTTAACCCTCAGAATGCCGCAAATAATTGCAGTTGAAAAAGGTACTTTTGTAAATTGGCTTAAAAACAAAAACAAACTCGGCGGACAAAACAAAGTCCCCCGCCTTTCAAACGACAGAAAATATGTTGAGGAACTGAAAATGTTTTTGGGAAGATAGAAATGACTTGAACGGAAAGTGCTTATTTCGTTTGTTTTTTCGCATATTGTCAATCAATGGTAAAATGTTCATTTTTCAACGCATCCAAAGTAGATTTTTGCACTTAAAAAGCAAATGAAATTAAACACAATGATATGGTCACTTTTTTTTCTTTATAAATTTTTATTACCCTCTGTTGCCGCCAGACTTTTGTCTGGCGGAGATAAATTTAATTAAGTCTTTTGACTCTTGTTCATTTTTTTTCCACCAGTCGAAAGACTGGCGGGAACTGGGGGCATTCCTATGGTTTAAGCAGCCTAACGAGTAGATTGAAATCTAATAAACCGACT
>DYKL01000512.1 GCA_020722645.1 Acetofilamentum sp.
TGTTGCAGGTGTTTTCACCTGCAACCATTTACGAAAAGACTTGCGGATTTAAGGATAAATTTTAAACTAAAAATGTTATTTTTCAAATTAAGTAGTTATTTTGTTTAATTTTAAAATTATAATATGAAAAAAAATTTTAAACTTTTGTTATTTCTCGGATTGCTGATTCAAAACATTAGTCTTTTCTCACAGACAAAAAAAGACTATTATAGCGATTTGGATTTTTCTCAACTAAAAACCAATGTATTTTACAATTTAGCAAACAACTATTCAGAAATTGAAAAGTATGATGGTTCAATGACTTCACCTGTTGTTAGCCCTGCCACATTTAAACAAATTTATCACGAAATTTATACAGCATCTTTACAAAAAGACATACCCGAAGTTTTATCGCTTATTGAGACAAACTCAAAATATGTAGGTAAAAATATTTATCCTATTTATATTATTGATTATCAATATGATGTGTTAAGAAAAGATGTATTTGATAAAAATTTAGTATCAGTTGTTAACAATAAGTTGGTGCAAAACACCATGGAAAATATTTTTGAATTAAAAAATGTATTTGTTACATCAACTATTTCTAATAGAACATATTCAGGTATGAATATTAAATTTTCTATTAAAAAAGATTTGTATTTTACTAATAGTGATAAAAAAATATTATATTTTTTAGTTGATTTTGATAATGGCAAAAGAGAAGAGAAACTTAATTTTGACGAAGTTTTGAACGTAGAATACACAACAGAAGGACAAAAAAATATTTCTGTAAAAGCAGTTTATTCAGACAATAGCATTTTATACAGCCTATTTGAAATAAATGTTAAAGATAGCGGTATGCCTACGCCAAGCTATTATTGGACAGACACAGCAGATATAGCCTACAACGGCGAATACGGAGTGGCAGATGTGGCAGTATTTCTTGGGCAGTCAAATGCTGCATTGACAGAGCCTGTAATTATTGTTGACGGTTTTGACCCGAATGACGAAAGACCGATTGAAGGCGTTTATGAAATTGCTAATCAGCAGAATTTAGTTGATTCGCTTCGCAAT
Source organism: Acetofilamentum sp. (assembly GCA_020722645.1). Lineage (GTDB taxonomy): Bacteria > Bacteroidota > Bacteroidia > Bacteroidales > JAFGUD01 > JAFGUD01. The sequence goes on from DYKL01000512.1 coordinate 1,054, forward strand.
CTTGGAATGGACGGTATTATAATCAATTTTAAAGATGGTGCAGGCTATATACAAAAAAATGCTTTTGTATTTGTAAAAATACTTCAAAAAATCAATCAAATGATGACAGATGCCGGCACAATGCTTCCGGAAAATCAAATTGTAGTTATTGGTCCAAGTATGGGAGGCTTGATAACACGCTACGGTTTAGATTATATGGAGCATAATGGCATTCCTCACAATGTGCGTAATTGGATTTCTTTTGATTCACCTCAAAAAGGTGCAAATATTCCACTGGGATTGCAACATTGGGTACGTTTTTTTGCTGATGAAGCTGAAGTTCAAGGTGCTATTGAAGCCAAAGCAAAACTCAATTCATTTGCTGCAAGACAGATGTTGAATTATCATTTTACTGCAACTTCGGGAAATACAGCAAATCCAAATTCACTTAAACCGGCTTTTTACAATGAAATAGATGCTCTTGGTTTCCCGCAGCAAACCCGCATAGTTTCAATTATAAACGGCAGTGGATATGGTCAAACTCAACCATTTCAGCCCGGTGAACAAGTAATATATTACCGTTACAGAAATTGGAAGGTGGATTTAGACGGACACGTTTGGGCTGTCCCAAATCAAAGTTTGACAAAAATTTTCCAAGGTTTATATGATACAGCTTTGCCTTTTGACGAAGTTACCGAAGATATTTATGTTAATAATACTCTTCCATTTGACGGTGCAGCAGGCGGCTCTGCTTCAACTTTTGCAGATATAGATGCAACAAATACAGGTGGTTATGGAGATATAATTGCATATTATAATGACCATTGTTTCATTCCTACAATAAGTTCATTGGCTCTTGAAAACACCACAGACCCATTGTATAACGTTGATGCTAATATTAATAACATTGTTACTCCGTTTGATAAAATTTATT
>DYKL01000063.1 GCA_020722645.1 Acetofilamentum sp.
GAATTTTTACTTTCAAATATAATATAAAATAATTTAAAAAGCAAATTTTTTTGACGAATGAGGGAAAAACAGTCAGACACTTTTGGAAGTGTTTGGCTGATAGAGTATCTTAAACGAAAAGAGTATAAAAAAACCCGCATAAAAGCGGGTTTCTTTGTAGAATATTTCGTATTATTCAATTACGATATTTTTGGTAACAGATTGAGTTTCTGTGTTAATTTCAAACATATAAACACCTGATTGTAAATCAGAAGTATTTACTTTAAAAGTATTTGAATTTACATCATAATTATTAACTAATTGACCTGTAATTGTATAAATTTTAACATTTACAATATTTTCATTAGCAATAATATTAAAATAATCTTTTGCAGGATTAGGATATGTAGCAATGCTGATGTTTTCAGTTTCGTTTGTGCTGCCAATTAAATCCAAAGTAACAGGAATTTCAGTCCATGATTCGTCAGCATCGTTGTTATCAACAACAAGAACACATTCGTAAACATCAGGAGCAAGACCGGTAGTATTAAAACCAACTTGAATATCCTGAGTATTGCCACCTTCAACAACACCTTCGGTTACATTAAGAGTTAACCAAGGAGTCATAGCAGTTCCTGTCAGAATAGCAACAATACCCATATTGCCATATTCATTCATAGCACTCCAAGCGACACCTTGTCTTACAAAGTTAACGTCAGGAGTAGCAGGTCCGGCATCAACAGCTAAACAGTAATAATTAGCTCCGGGATCAGTAAAAGTCCAGCCTACCCACAAATCTTTTCCGTTAACAAAAGCCGGGCTAGTAAGAGTTACCGTTGTCTGGTTTGCTTCAACAGGTGTGAAATTTTCACTTGAAATAAGATCAATAGGTCCGCCGTTTGTATAGCTGAAACCTTCATAAACTTCAACAGCTGATTGATTGATTGGTAAATTGCCACAATAAATAATAACATTTGAAACCTCCATTCCAATATAATTTTTAATCATTTCATGGTCAAAAAGAGCAGCAGCGTGAATTGTTACTTCAGCATTCCAACCGACTGATGAAGCAATATCTCCAGTTAAATGAGTAAGAGTTACGTCTTTTGAATCAATATTAACCGGAATATGAAGTTCGTTAATATTGATATTTCTACCTAAGTTAATAACTTTTGTTTCAGTATAATTATTCGAAAATGGAGAAACATTTTTTACAACTTCTTCGGGATAATATGCATAAGCTTCGAATGCCAAATCATCTTGTCCTTCGTTAGTTATTGTAAGAGTTGCAGCAGTACCGTCAGATGTAATTTCAGTAAGGTTAACAGAAATTTCCTGCGGATCAGTTCCTGAAACTACTTCAGTTACAGTAAAATCGTCAACATAATAATTAGGTGTTCCTGCGTTTGTTGCACCATAGAAATCAATACAATCAAGTATATTTTGACCTTGATTTCCATCTGATGATAAGCTGAATTGCCATGTTTGTGTGTATGTTTCATTAATAGTTAGTGTAATTTGATCATCATCTAAATTGATATACATACTAATTAGAAACCACTGATCTTGAGGAAAAGAAAAATTTCCGGTTGTACCATTATATTCTAATGTTCCGTTTCCTCCATTGTTAAAATAAGCTTCAAAAGCCCATTGAGCACCAAAAATGTGTTCAATATTAAAATAACCACCATCGCCTGATTCCACGTAATAATAAAAATCAACTTGATAAACACCACTGCTTAAATCACCAAAAAAATGAACAATATCATCATTAGCAACAATAGCAAGAGATTTGCTTCCTGCAGCTGTGTGATTGAAAGCATCTGTTACCTGAGCATCATCTACATCACCGGTATTACTACTCCATGTAGTCCAATAATCCGATGTAGAGATGTTTTGACCAACTGTATATGATTCAAAATCATCATTTAAAATTACAGTTTGCGCAAAGCTTAAATTAGCCAATAAAAGCCCTGCAAATAGAAATGTTAAAACTTTCTTCATATTATTTTTTTTTTAAGTTAATAAACGGTACAAATTTAATCTTTAATTTTATTAAAAACAAAATTTTATAGGAACAAATGTGTAATCAAAATTTTTAACCCTATAATAATTAGAATAATACCTCCAAAAATTTCTATCTTTTTTCCGAATTTAGAACCTATTTTTTTTCCAAAAAGCATTCCGAGCATAGCCGCAAAAAAAGTAACAATTCCAATTATTGCTACAGAAATAAATATTTTATTCCCAATCACTCCCAGAGTTATACCGACAATAAGTGCATCAATACTTGTTGCTACACCCATACTTATCATAGTTTTTAATTTTAAGGGATTGATTTTTTCATTTTTTTCTTCATCATTTTTTTTACTTTCACGAATCATCAGAAAACCAATAAATGACAAAAGAATAAATGCAATCCAATGGTCAAAATCACTTATAACAACTGCTAATTCCTTTCCTAAAAACCAACCAATTAAAGGCATTAACGACTGGAATAATGTAAGGACAATTGCAACTTTTACTGCTTGCAAAAATTTTATTCGATAAATTATTAATCCGGTAGAAACAGAAACTGCAAAAGAATCAAAAGATAAGCTTACGGCAATAAAAAAATAGTCAAAATTTCCATTGTTACGTTTATAATTACACACTAACTTCAAATTCTCTTAATGCATTATTCAATGAGGTTTTTAAATCGGTAGAGGGTTTTCTTCTGCCGATAATCAAAGCAACCGGAATGTTAAATTCGCCGGCAGGGAATTTTTTGGGAATAGTTCCGGGAATAACAACTGAACGTTCAGGCACATATCCGCTATATTCTACTACTTTTTCGGCAGAAACATCTAATATTTTGGTTGATCCGGTAATCACAACGTTGGCGCCCAAAACAGCCTCCTGCCCCACTCTTACTCCTTCTACAACTATACATCTTGAACCGATAAAACAATTATCTTCAATAATAACCGGTGCGGCTTGCAGAGGTTCTAAAACGCCCCCGATTCCAACACCTCCGCTCAAATGAACATTTTTACCTATTTGAGCACAAGACCCAACAGTAGCCCAAGTATCAACCATTGTACCTGTATCAACATAAGCACCTATATTCACAAAAGAAGGCATCATTATAACACCCGGAGCAATATATGAACCGTATCTTGAAATTGCATGAGGTACAACCCTGATTTGCAAATCTTTAAAATTACGTTTTAATGGGATTTTATCGTAAAATTCCAGTTCTCCTGCTTTAACTGTTTCCATTTTCCTTATCTGGAAATACATCACAATAGCTTTCTTAATCCACTCATTTACAACCCAGACATTGTCCTTTTTTTCGGCGACTCTTATTTCGCCTTTATCAAGCTTTTGAATAATCTGATTTATAGCGTCTTGCGTGTTGTTTTCGTTTAATGAGCTTCGGTTTTCCCAAGCATTTTCAATAATATTTTTTAGTTCCATTTTATAATTTTAAATCTTTTTCTGTGTCAAGTTTTATAAAAATAAACAATAAAATTGTAAAACCAAGCATTGACGAACCTCCGTAACTGAAAAAAGGTAAAGGAATCCCAATTACCGGCAACAATCCCAAAGTCATCCCAACATTTACAAAAAAGTGAATAAAGAAAATCGAAGCAACACTATAACCGTAAATTCTGGAGAAAACTGAAATTTGCCTTTCGGCACGCATAACAATTCTTATTATTAACAACGCGAAAAGCAAAAACAAAACAAATCCGCCAATAAAGCCCCATTCTTCGGCTATCGTACAAAAAATAAAGTCAGTGTTATGCTCAGGGACAAAATTCAATTTTGTCTGAGTACCGTTTAAATATCCTTTACCCCAAAAGCCACCTGAGCCGATTGCAATTTTTGATTGTGTGATGTTATATCCAATTCCTTTCGGGTCAATAGAATTGTCAAACAAAACATCAATACGATTTCTTTGGTGAGGTTTCAAAATTTTATTAAAAGCCAAATCAGTAACAGACTGCATAATAATAGATACTAACATAAAACTTGTAACAATCAAAATTTGAGCATTCTTTTTTCTGATAAAATAAATAAAAAGAAAAACAGTCCAAACAACAGAAGAAACAAAAAGCATTTTCAACAAGGTATATTCCAATTTAAAAAGGACGTTTAAAAAATATAAAACCGAAAAAAAAGACACAAATGAAATAATTATCGTAAAAATTCTATTTTTCTGGTCTAATGCAAAATATAAAAAAATCGAAGAAAGCCCAATAATTATTAGCAACAACAAAACCTGATTTATTAAAAGAGCTGAGACAAAAACTATTGCCAAAACCAAAATCAAAAACAAAAAAATTCCGGGGAAACCTTCACGGTATAATACAAAAATGAAAGCAAAATAAACTAATGCCGAACCAACATCAGGTTGTAATAAAATTAAAATTACAGGAATAAAAACAATAGCAAAAGTAACTATTATATTAACAAAGTTTCTAAAAACAAATTTAAAGCCGTTGACAGAAACAAATTTTGCCAAAGCAAGCGAAGTAGCAAATTTCGCAAATTCGACTGGTTGAAACTTATAACTGCCAATTAAAAACCATGATTTTGCACCGTGAGTAGCAGCACCAATAATCAATACCAAAAATAACAAACCAATAACGACAATGTACAAAATATAAGAAAACATCGAAAAGGCGACCGCATCTATTTGCATAATAAAAAAGGCTATAAGCAAACATATTGCAAGCCAAATTAACTGTTTGCCGTATGTGTGTTCAAAAAAACCAATATTAGCAGTCTCAGGTTTAAAATCCGAAGAATAAAGGTTCATAAAACCTAAACCCATAATTAAAAGGTATAATAAAACTAATAACCAATCAATTTTTGAAGCTGATTTTGAAAATTTGTTCACAAAAATAAATTTTATCTTGGTTTATCTGTACGTTCACCGCGTTCCATAAGGTTTTTATTTATCATATATTCGCTCAACCATTCCCTTGAAAGAGAATCGGTAATATATTTTTCCATAATCAAAGAAGCAATAGGCGCAGCAGTAGTAGAACCGTATCCTCCGTTTTCAACATACACAGCAATTGCAATCTGAGGGTTTTCCTTTGGAGCAAAAGCTATAAAAACCGAATTATAATCACCGTGAGGATTTTGAGCGGTTCCTGTTTTCCCGCACTGAGACAAATGTTCAAGGTAAATACCGGCAGCAGTTCCGAATATACAAACCTGCTCCATTGCTTCAATAACCGGAGTAAAAAATGATGAGTCGATACCCACAAAGTTTTTTTTAAGGTAAAAACTGTCAATATTTGGATAACCTACAATTTCTTTAACAAAATGAGGCACGTAGAAAAAGCCTTTATTGGCAATAATTGAGACAATATTAGCCAGTTGTAATGTTGTTATTCCAAGTTCTCCCTGACCGATTGCCAAAGAGATAATTCTAAACGGTCCCCATTCACCTTTACCGTGCTTTTGGTTAAACTGTTCTGCGGTATATAAAACACCTGAAGATTCACCCGTTAAATCTATTCCCAGCCTTCTTCCGATACCGAATCTTTGTAATTGTTCATACCAGTGGATATATGCGGCTTCAAAATTTTCAAACTTTTTATTTTTTATTAATCTCGTAAAAACTTCACAGTAAAATGTATTGCAAGACCCGGAAATTGACCTGTAAAAATCGACTCCACCTGCGTGATGACATTTTACAATATGTGAACCGATATTAAAACCATAATTACACATTATCACAGATTCTGTAGTTATTACACCTTCATTTAAACCAATCAGTGCATCTACTACTTTAAAAGTGGAACCCGGAGGCGAAGTTGCAGAACCGGTAGCTCTGTTGAAAAGAGGTCTGTCTTCGTCTAATAATAAAGTAGCATAGTTTTCTCTCAAACGAGTTAAAGTTAATAAATTGGGGTCATAACTTGGAGCACTGACCATGACTAAAACCTCCCCGGTTGCTGGTTCAATGGCAACAATAGAACCTCGTTTGTTTGTCATTAACTTTTCGGCATAAAGTTGCAAATCAACATCAATTGTAGCAATAATATCGCTCCCAATCACTGCAGATGTATCATATTTACCGTCTTTATAACTCTCAACAATTCTGCTGAAAGCATCAACCAAAAAATAACTGACACCTTTTGACCCTCTTAAATATCGTTCATAAGTTCTTTCTATTCCTTCAAACCCCATTATATCGCCTGATTTATAATAAGAACTTGTATCAACAATATTTTGATCCACTTCTCTTAGATATCCTAAAACGTGAGGAGCACAAGAAAAAGGATATGTACGTTCAAATTTTGTTTGTATAAAAAAACCTTTGAACTTGTACATTTTTTCGGACAAAACAATATATTTTTCCTGTTCGATAGGACCAAAAATTTTAGACGCCTTAAAAAGTGAATATTTTTTTGCAATTTTTAGATTTTCCCTTATTAATTGAATAGGAGCATCGAGAATTTCACACAATTCAATTGTATCAAATTCAATAATTTGATTCGGAATGACCATTAATTCATAGTTCGGCTTATTATAAACGAGTAATTCGCCGTTTCTGTCAAAAATAAGTCCTCTTGCCGGAAATTCAATAATTCTACGCAAGGCATTATTTTCAGCCGATAGCTTATAGTTATTATTAAAAAGCTGCAAAGAAGCTAATTTTATGGAATAAATAATTACAACAAACAAAACGATTATTATTAAAACATAAGATTTATTTGATTTTATTTCTTGCATTCAGTTATTAGTTATCTAAGTTATCAAGTTTGTCGAGTTATTATAAATTGTTACATTGTTTCATTGCTAAATTGTTGTATTGTTTATTACTTTATGAACTTTATAAACTAAACTCATCATTTATTTTTATAGAAAAGTAAGTGTAAAAAAACAACAAAAACTGATGTAAATATAGTGTTTACAAATGTTTTCAAAATAATTACTTCAATTTTAGGAAATAAAAATATATCTAATGAGAAATAAACAAGTTGATGAAAAAACAATAAAATAGTTATGTAAGCAAAAAAACGCCAGAATTTTAATGTAAAATTTGAAGGTAAAGTTCCGATAACATATCCGTCTTCAGGCGACAGTAACCTGATGACAAAAGGTCTCATAAAAGCTAAAACCAAAGTAGCACTTGTATGTAAAGCCACTGTGTCATTAAAAATATCAACTGTCAGACCTATAACAAATGATAAAATCAATACAATCCACTTTTGTATATCAATCGGAAGTAATAAAATAGCAATAACATAAATGTAAGGCACCAAACCTGTGCCAAGGCTCACATAGTTAAAAAGCAAAACCTGTAACAATACAAGGCTTACAAAATAAATTACATATCTTATTATTAACCTTACTTCCATTTATTCAAGCAATTCTTTTGTTTGTTCTTCCAGTTCCCACTGTTCTTTCTGATTGAAATTTTTAATCAGATAAACATTTGATAAACTTTTAATATCAGCAGCCAGATTTACTTTAATTGTATAAAAATTATTTTGAGAGTTTTTCCATAAAGTATCAACTGTTCCTATCATTACATTGTTCGGGAAAATAGCACTAAAACCGGACGTTAGTATAGTGTCACCCTTTTTAATATCGGTATGATTTGGTATTCCGTTTAAAACAACTTGTCTGTAATCTTTTGCGTCCCACGAAACAGCTCCGAAATATTCCGTGTTTTTAAGTTTTGCACCAATACTGTTTAATGTGTTCAAAACAGAAAGAACTACACAGTAATTTCTTGATACATTCGTAACTATACCTACAACACCGTCAGAATTAACCACTGCCATATCTTTTACTATTCCGTCTTTTTTCCCTTTGTTTACGGTAATATAATTAATTTGATTTGAAACAGAATTATTGACAACTTCTGCGTACATATACAAATATTGTTTGCCGCTTTGTTGGTCCTTTACAAAAAAATTGTCGGAATCAGAAAACTTTAAAATACTATTTTTGAGCGAAATATTTTCTTTAATCAAACGTTCGTTTTCCTGTTTCAAATTAAAATATCCCGAAATTTTGTAAAAATTATTATAAACAAAACTCGAAAAAAAATTTGAGCTGTTTATAAAAAAAGCTCTTTCTCTATTTCTGTTATTTACGGTAAGAGAAAAGGAAATCAGTTCCAACATTATAAAAAGAAGGAAAAAATGATATTTTTTTATAAATTCTATGAGATTTTGCACATCATATTACTTTATAATAATTTGTCTGTTTTAGAATTTCATTAAAAACGGGAACTTTTCGACATTTTTCAAAGAAATGTAAGTACCTTTTGCAACAGCATGTAAGGGGTCTTCTGAAACCTGAACAGGAAGCTTTGTTTTTTCGGATAATCTTTTATCGAGTCCTCTGAGCAAAGCACCACCGCCGGTTAAATTTATACCGTTTTTGTATATATCGGCATACAATTCGGGAGGTGTATTTTCAAGAACGTCCATTACAGCCTGTTCAATCTTAACAATTGATTTATCCAAACTTTGAGCTATTTCCTGATAAGTAACCGGAATTTCAACGGGTAATGCAGTCATCTGGTGAGGACCTCTGACAACAAAATCAGGCGGAGGATTGTCTAATGAAACCAATGCAGACCCGACATTCTTTTTTATATCTTCGGCGGTTCTTTCAAAAATTCTGATATTGTGTACTTTTCGCATGTGTTCTTTGATGTCGTTTGTAAATTCATCACCGGCAACTCTGATTGAACGATGAGCAACAATTCCACCGAGAGAAATAACAGCAATTTCACTTGTTCCGCCTCCAATGTCAATAACCATATTACCTTCCGGAGCCTCTACATCAAGCCCGATACCAACTGCTGCCGCCATTGGTTCATAAATCAGATAAACTTCTTTTGCTCCGCAGTGTTCGGCTGAATTTCTGACTGCTCGTCTTTCGACTTCGGTACTACCGGAAGGAATTCCAACCACAACTTTTAAAGCCGGACTAAAAATTTGTCCTTTTTTACGGCTCATAGATATCATACCTCTGATCATATCTTCTGTGGCTTCGAAATCGGCAATAACCCCGTCTTTTAATGGTCTGATAGTATGGATATTATCGTGAGTTCTACCGTGCATTTGTTGTGCTTTTCTGCCTATTGCAACCATTTTACCCGATTTAATATCTCTTGCAATGATTGACGGCTCATCAACTACAATTTTATCGTTTTCCATTATTATGGTATTTGCTGTGCCCAAATCTATGGCTAATTCTCTGATTAGAAATGAAAATAATCCCATCGTTTATATATTTTTTTAAACTTTCAAAAATAGATATTTTTTTATATTCTACAAAAAAATATAAAAAAATATGTAAATTTTACTTTAATTTTTTTAATGTTTAAAGTGTCTGAATCCTGTAAAGACCATTTTCATTTCTTTTGAGTTGCAAAAATCAATGGAATCTTTGTCTTTTATTGAACCACCGGGTTGAATGACCGCTGTAATTCCTTCGTTGAATGCTATTTCAACAGAATCGGCAAATGGGAAATATGCATCAGAAGACATAACGGTTCCTTTGAGGTCAAATTTAAAAAATTTCGCTTTTTCTACAGCATGTTTCAGAGCATCAACTCTTGAAGTCTCTCCTACTCCGCTTGCTATTAATTGTTTGTTTTTTACAAGTACGATAGAATTTGATTTAGAATTTTTAACAATTTTATTGGCAAAAATTAAATCTTCTTCTTCAGAATCAGTAGGTTTTAAGTTAGTAACGTATTTAAAATCCGCCTTTGAAACAATTTTCGTATCTTTTTCCTGAACTAAATACCCATCTAAAGCACTTCTGACAAGGAATTTATTGTTTATCTGCCCTTTATGAACAAGAATTATTCTGTTTTTTTTGCTTTTTAATTCGTTTAAAGCCTCTTGTGAGTATTCGGGAGCAATAATAACCTCGTAAAATATTTTATTTATTTCAACGGCAGTATCAAGTTCGATTTTCTTGTTTGAAATAATTATTCCGCCAAAAGCAGAAACAGGATCTCCTGCAAGAGCGTCTTTCCAAGCCTGAACAATATTTTTTCTTGAAGCTATACCACAGGCGTTATTGTGCTTTAATATAGCTACCGTTGGTTCATTAAACTCTGAAATCAAATCAACTGCTGAAGATATGTCTAATAAATTATTATAAGAAATTTGCTTTCCGAATAACTGCTCAAAAATATCATCAAATTTACCGAAAAATTTGCCTTTTTGATGAGGATTTTCTCCATAGCGAAGCTCCATTCCGTCATTTATATCAATTTTAAGCGACTCAAAATCATCTTGACTGAAATACTTATAAATAACAGAATCATAGTGAGACGAAACCTTAAACGCTTCTTTTGCAAAAAATTTTCTTTGTTCAATTGAGGTTTGGGGATTTTCTTGATTTAATATATCACCTAAATCTTTGAAATAATTTTTACTCGGAATGATAAGAACATCGTTAAAATTTTTGGCGGCGGCTCTTATTAAACTTATTCCTCCTATATCAATTTTTTCGATTATTTCATCTTCTTTTTCTGTTTTTTTGACGGTATCTTCAAATGGGTACAAATCAACAATAACAAGGTCTATTTCAGGGATTTTCATTTCAATTGTCTGTAAAATGTCATCATTATTTTCACGTCGGGCTAGAATGCCACCGAAAATCTTTGGATGAAGAGTTTTTACTCTTCCGCCCAATATTGAAGGATATCCGGTAATATCTTCGACAGATGTAACTTCAAAGCCAAGTTGCTCAATATAACTTTTGGTCCCACCGGTTGAAATAATTTTAATATCTGCCTTTGTCAATTTAGTAACTATTTCATCAATTCCGTCTTTATTAAAAACAGAAATAAGAGCTGATTTTATTAATTTATTTTTCACTTTTTTTTCGGCAAAATTATTTGTAATATTTTTCTTTCAAAATGTTTTCTGTTAAAATAAATTGTTTATTTTTGGAATAAATTTAAAAATTAAAAATATGAGTGCATTATTAACACAAGCAGGTGCAATTTTACAACAATCTACAGAATTATTAAAAAATCCGGTTGTAATACCTGCAATTACAGGTTTTTTTGGTTTTTTGAAAAAAGCTTTCGGTGGCAACAAAAGAGCTCAGGAACGTCTTGAAATGATTGAAAAAATGGAAGCTTCTGAACAAGAAATTGAAGCATTGAAAGTCAGTCTTGATGACATTTTGTATAACAACGACGAATTAAAAAAAGAACTCGAAGTACACGTAAAAAAAGTTGAAGAAAAAAAACAAGAAGCCGGTATTACTATTAACAAAACAAGTAATTTGAATATAACAGGCAACAACAACATACTAGGCGGTCAAGATATAAATGATTCAAATATAAACATCAATATTGGAAAATGAAAATTTGCAACAGAATTATTATTTGAAAGTTTATTTTTAAAACTTAAATTTATAAATCACTTTGCTAAAATACTTGCAACACAAAAGCCTTGGTTTATATATAATGTGAGATAAGATTATTATTTAAAACATATTTTGAAATAAAAAAACAGAAAAAACTTTTTTTTCAATTAATTTTTATATTTTAGCAAATTCAAACCTATAAAAAAAAAATTATGAAAGCATTAAAAATTTTAAGTTTGGTTTTAATTCTGGGAGTTTTAAGTTTTGATGTTTCAGCCTCATACGTTAATCAAGCTCCAAAAACAGACAATTCTGTCAATTTTATAAAAGACAACGGTATTTTTTCAGAAAAAGAAAAAATTAATGACCTTGTTGCAGAAAAAAACAAACCTGAGGCAAATCTGATTTTAGAAGTCATTTTGTGCTTCTTATTGCCACCATTGGCAGTTTTCTTACATTCAGGAATCGGAACTCCGTTCTGGATTAATTTGATTTTGACTTTATTATTCTGGCTTCCGGGAATAATCCACGGTTTGCTGGTTGTTTTTGATGTTATTTAAAATCTATATACTCCCGAAAATATCGAAATACCTTTCGGGAGTATTTGTTCTTTGTCAAAAAAATATCTCAAAGCATTATCATCAGTATATTTTCAATCCTTTTGATTTTTCTTTTATTTCTTCGATTGTCAATTTTTTTTGAATTTGTTCTGCAACCCATGCAGTTATAATTGGTGCCGAAAAAGACGTTCCTTCCATAAAATAGCTGTCTTGTTTGTTGATTTTATATGTTCCTTTAGCCAAAGCCCAAGACTGAACGTTTTTTCCGTAATTACTAAAGTCTATTTTGTTACCATCATTATCCAAGCCACCGACAACAATTACATTCGGTAAATCAATACAAGCAGGAACAACAAAATTTTCATCAATGTCTTTATTATCATTTCCGGCACCGATTACAAAAATTATATCGGAATATTTTTCAAAAATACTGTGTAACCTCTGATAAAAAACCGCCATCCAGTCTTTCATATCCTTTAAATATGAAGAATCTAAGTTAATTTCGCAAAAAAATTTTCTAAAAAAATCAAAATCAGCATACCAACTAATATTAACAACTTTCACATTCTGCTCGTAAAAATAATCAGCACATTTTTCCATTCCATCACAAAAAAGGTTTACATCATAAAGGTAGTCAGAAGTCATTCTTTTTTTCAGACTATCCAGCAAATTATTGTCGAATTGTCTGACGTAGTATGAGTAAAAACCGCCTCCGACCAATTCAACATCAGGATTATAGTTTACGATTGTATAAGCAACAGCGCTTCCGTGAAAATAATAAATCAAAGATGACTCGTCGGAATGAAAATTGTGATTTACAGGTTTTTCGTTCATGTCTAAACCAATACCGTTGATATCGTCAATATAGCCGTTTTTGTCGTCATCAACGCCGTTCAATGTTTCGTTTTTATTCACAAATACATTCGAGTCGGGAACAACTTCAACATCAAAAAATTCCCAAACCCCGACTCTGACCTTTTCATTTTGACAAAAAACCGTAGGAGACAGGAAAATGACAATAACTATTAAAAGGAATGATGATTTCATATTGTTAAAGTTGAAAGTTTATAAAGCTGAAAGCCAAAAGTTTAAGTTATACTAAACCACTTTTATGATTTGTAAATAAACATGTTCGTTTTTCGGATTTGCAATCATTATTGTCCGAAACATAAAACGTTATATTAAAACACATTACGTTTTATAATTGTAATTTAAAATAAATAAAAAAAGATGATTTCGATTAAAACAATGTATTAAAAGCCACAATAACTACAAGTTTTGCTGCTTGCATTTTTCTCCAGACTTTTCGTCTCTGCGAGGTTTTGCGAAGCAGACCGGTTTGGGCTTGAGATTGCTTCGTGC
>DYKL01000513.1 GCA_020722645.1 Acetofilamentum sp.
TATGTCTTTCCTCCTGCAATTTCTAAATTTATCTTTTTTTCTGCTTTGTTGAGTTTAATAGTAATTAAGTTAGCATTGTTATTTTTATCCGTAACAGTTATTGTTTCATCATTGCTTTTTTCGATTTTTGTATTTTCTACCCGCTCTATTTTTAAGTCATCTTTTAAAAATTTTATAAGTTCTGTATTGTTTTTAGGAACATCATCCCAGCTAAACAAATATTTTTTCCTTATGTTTTTAATTCTTTCTTTGAGTTCTTCTAATTTTTTTTCATTGATTTCTATTGTTTTATAAATTTCCTCAATTTTCTCGTCTGACATGGTGGCAATATCTTCAAAAGTTGTGATTTTCTCGTCGGCAAGTTTCTTAAAGGTCGTTGGCCCAACAAATTTCATGAATTCACATATACTTTTTAACTTTTCTTTATCCCATCCTGTGTTTTCAGATATTTTATTAATTTCAATATCCCTCTCTTTATCGGAGAGCAACAAATATTTTTCAGGATTGTCTTTCATATTGCTGTAAATTTTGTTTTGATAGTGCTCCTTAATCACATTATTTATTTTTTCTTTATCCCAACCGGTATTTTTAGATATCTCACCAATCTCTATGTCAGAAAGCAACAAATATTTTTCAGGATTGTCTTTTATATCCCTTATAATTCTTTCTTGTTCGTCCTCTTTAAAACCCTTTTCGCTCAGTAGCGCCATAACCTTTTTTCTTAAAAAATCAAGAATTGGTGAAATATAAAATCCTGACGCAAATCCAAAAAAGACATATCCCCACATGGTTTTGGAAGCATCTGTGGATCCTGTTTCAGCAGGGAACATTGGTTGTAATGCAACATATACAGCAATTCCAAGAGTTATTGCGGCAAAAAATCTTGCTACAAACGTCCTTGTTCTTAAGTCGTCCTTTTTAAAATCCATTATTGAAGGAGCGAAATATAGACTGACAAACACATAAGTCAAAACTCCTAAGAAAGATGAGGCGGGCATATAAAATGGGATAATTAGTGATCCAATACTTATCTGATCAATTTTAAATATCCATGATATAAAAACTAAAAACATTCCAATACCAGAAATAAGTCCTAGTAAGATTGGACTCACGTATCCTGCCATAATCGCTGTAAATATTGTTGAAAAAAATAGTATTAAGCAATACAATATAATAAAATACCATAACTCATTAGGAAAGAAGAAAAAACTACATAGAAAACCAACAATAAAAACCATTATAAAATAATGTAATGTTACTCGTAATCCTCTAAAAAATGATCGTTCTTGCAAAGTATAATTCTTTTCTTCATCTTGTGGGAATCCCAATATTGAAAGAAATAGGTATTTTTTTAATACACTTGCAAATCGATTTGCTGGTGGTTGTTCTTGTAATTTATCTTTTGTAAACACATTAGTTATCCAGAAGGCAAAAAGAGATATTAAAATCAAAGTTATTGCTGCAATTAATAAAATATGTTTAAGAATCTCTTTATTATCAACATCATTCTTCTTTACAAGGACATATGTATTGTTTTCATCCGTTAATGTTAAATTATCTGTTTTTCCTACAATATTGATACTCTCATTTTCAGAAAGTAAAATACATTGGCTTTTTGATGACCTATTATATTTAAATAGCGTTTTATTTTTGTCTTCGGGTTCAAATGTAGTTGTTTCCTTTTCAGTTATACAAAAACAAGTGGCATTTGCACAAATATTTTTATTTTCTAATATGAGTATGAGTGTATTATTTGTAGCATTATTAAAAATTTTAGATTCTTCGGAGGTATTTTTTGATATATTTAATTCATTTACTATTTCATTATCTTTTGAATCACTGATATTTCCATCATTACTCTTATTTACAGATAAATTTAATGAATTATCTTCCGCCACGACATAACTTAAAAATATCAGGCATACCAAACCAATGATTAAAAAGTGTTTTTTCATTTTTAATA
>DYKL01000514.1 GCA_020722645.1 Acetofilamentum sp.
ACAGCATCACCATTTATGTTATTCAGATAAAAAGCAACTTTGTCGTCATAATTAGAAGCTGACAAAATATCCAAATCACCATCATTGTCAATGTCAGAGAGGCACACATCATCAGCTCCGTCAGCTAAATTGCTGACAGAATATTTTGCGGAAAAATTGCCGGTGTTGTCAATATTATCGTACCAAAGAATTTCATCACTACCCCAGGCTGCAACCACCAAATCATTATCGCCATCATTATCAATATCATCGCATTTTAAATCTTTAGGGTCAGATAAGTTGGTTGTAATTAAATTTTCGGTGCCAAAAGTTCCGTTATTATTTAAAAAATATACAAGTTTATCGGTATTGACAGCAGAACAAACCAAATCCAAATCCCCATCTTTTTCAATATCAGAAGCAACAACACATTGAGCTCCAATAAGAGATGAAGAAACAATAATTTCGGAAGAAAAATTACCGTCTTTATTTTTATACCACGCAATTTTTGAATCAGTTTTAGAAGCAGAAATTATGTCAAGGTCTAAATCGCCATCTAAATCGGCTCCGTAAACATAGTAAGCTCCTTGTGCTGATGTACTTATAATTTGAGTTTCAAAAGTACCATTACCGGTGTTTTTGTACAAAGCAATTTTATTGTCTCCATAAGAAGAAGAAACAATATCAATATCGCCATCGTTTTCAAAATCAGCAGCATATAAACAATTTACTTGGTCAGCATTTGATGTTATTACGTTTCCCAAAATAAAAGTCCCATGCCCGTCTGAATTTTTGTACCATGTAATTTTATCGCTTGCAGAAGAAGCTGTCGCAACATCTTTATCTCCATCACCGTCAAAATCTTCGACAGCTATGTAATATGGTTTTGATTCGGTATTTGAAATCACATTTTCACTGCCGAAAGAGGTGTTTGCGTCAAGATTTTCGAACCAAGCAACTTTATTGCCAAGTTGTGATGATGAAATGACGTCCAAATCACCATCACCATCGATATCTGCAGTTTTTACGCAATTTGCATAGTCAAATGTATTTGAAATTATCTGTTGTGAACTAAAATTCCCTTGAGAATAAATTATCAGTGAATTTAAAGTTAAAATTAAATAAATTTGAATTAATTTTTTCATATTGATTTTTTTTAAAGTGTTGATTTTATGTAATTTGCTAATTTTTGGTTTAATAGTTGATTTAATTCTCTATATTTTTGATAGCCTGAATGACTAATATTTTCTTTGTTATTTTGAATTAAAAGGCAATTTTCAAACTCATTTAAAATATAAAAAGCATCGTCTAATCTGTCTTTTAAAATCAGAATTTCAGCAAGAACAAGTTTTTTGTTAATATTTTTTATCATGCCACATTTAATTAAAATATTGGCAAAATTATGTTGTTTTGAATTTCGAAACAATCAGTAAAAACAACGAAAAATGAAGTAAGTAAATTTACGTAGAGAATAAAAATTAGGTTGGTTTACAGTTGGTAAATGCCGTTTTTTATAGCATAAACGGCTATTTCGACAGAATTATTCAAATTAAGTTTTTCTAAAATATTTTTTTTGTGAGTTTCAACCGTTCTAACGCTGATAAAAATTTTTTCGGCTATTTGTTTGTGATTTAAACCTTTTGTAATAAGTTTGATAATTTCAATTTCTCTTTCGGTTAGAGCATTATTTTCTTTGGCAGTTTTGTTTTTAATAGATTTGAGATATGTTTTGTACATAATTTTAGAGATACCTTCTCCGAAAAAATCTTCACCTTCGTAAACAGTTCTGATAGCGTTTATGAACTCTTCTTTTGAAGTGTCTTTTGATAAAAAACCGTTTGTGCCTGCTTTTACTGCTGCTGTAATAGTTGGTTCGTCAGCATTTGCAGTAAGAATAATAATTTTTACTGAAGGAAATTTTTCTTTTAATATTTGGCTCTTTTATTAAAGAATGTTGGTAACAAATTTTAATGTTTGGTATA
>DYKL01000515.1 GCA_020722645.1 Acetofilamentum sp.
AGGACTTTGACACCCCCAAAGTCTTGTTATCCAACATCGCCTAACAGAACGTATCAGACTTCGTGCCTTCGGCGACTTCTTTTATCTGCAAAACGTTAGGTGAAATATGAAAATTATTTTTTAATTTTCTGCAAAAAGTATTGACTTTTTGCTTTTCTTTTTGTATTATTATGTGATGTTAAACGATAATAAATATTGGTGCAATAAAAAGCCTCGTATGGTGGTATCCGTTCAATTCGGATATAACTAAGTTGAGCAAAATTTGATTTTGATGAGGTGATGATATGAATCAAGAATTGGCAAATGTGATAAAAATATATTCAACAGGAACTCATAGTGAATTAAGTAGCTATCTTATAGGAAAATCAAAAGATACGCTCATTGGGGTATTGGTTGATTTGCTTACAATGTATATAAATGACAAGAATTCATCTACAATAAGAGAGTTCATAACAGTTACATTGGCTGGATATACTCATAAAGAAGGGAAAATAGGATATAATGGTTTTAAACAAGATACTTTTATCTCAGGCAAAACTATAAAGTGTGAGGCAAAACCCAAGAACGTGAATACTGAGGAATTTGAAAAATACAGAAGAGGAGAAAGAAAGACGATTCCTGCAAGATTAAATGGTGGTGGAAATTTTACTGATTATACCCCTGCAAGATTACAAAAAGACAAAAGGGAAAAAGATTTGAATATGTTAGTGAGCGGGTTCGTAGATGGAAAGTTGATCTATATTCTTGAGCTTCCATTTAATTCTCCGGATTTTGTAAAAAATTTGGAAAACAAAATTAAAAAATGGCAATGGAAATTAAAAGGAAGTAAAAGTACAAAAGGACAATTTTTAAGAAGTGCAGATTTTGATTACAAAAATTTTATCAAAAGTCCAAATTTAAAAATTGTCTATCTCTTAAATAGAAATGAATTAGCAAAATACAAACCGTATATATCCAAAGGTTTTTATGAATTTTTGGAGAAAAAAGCAAAATGAATGAGAACGAATACTTAAATAAAATAATTCAAGGAGACGCTTTGTCTATTTTGAAAACTTTGCCTGACAGTATTGTGGATGTTGGGGTAACATCACCTCCCTATAACAAAGGCGAGAATAAAAAGGGCTGGTTGGTTACAAATGTTAAATATTCAGGTGCTACGGATAAATTACCAGAAAATATTTATCAAGCACAACAAATAGATGTTTTAAATGAAATTTTTAGAATTACTAAGCCTGGAGGATCATTCTTTTACAATCATAAAATAAGGTGGGAAAGGGGGGAGATGTTTCATCCTATAGATTGGCTGAGAAAAACAAAATGGATAATCAGACAAGAAATAATTTGGGATAGAATGATTGCGGCAAACATAAGGGGGTGGCGCTTTTGGCAGGTAGAAGAAAGAATTTACTGGCTTTACAAACCAAAAGGAAAAAATTTAATTGGTGAAGAATTAAAACCAAAACATGCATTCTTCTCTTCCATATGGAGATTCCCTCCAGAAAGAGAAAATCCACACCCTGCCCCTTTCCCTATTGAATTACCTGCGAGGGTGATTTTTTCAATAATGGACGGAAGGAAAGGAGTCGTGATTGATCCCTATTGTGGAAGTGGAACGACATTAGTCGCCGCAAAAATATTAGGGCATGCGTTTATTGGTATTGAAATTTCAGACGAGTATATTAAATATGCGGAAAAAAGAATAAAAAAATATGATCTGGAGGTAAGAATTGTCGAAGAAGAAACAGCAAAACATATTGTAATTAAGACCTTTAAGGAGAGAAAAGAAAAAGGCGAATTTACAGGAAGATATGGGCCGAGGGATTTGGAAAATAGTAAGAAACAGAAAAAACCAACCTTATTTGATTACATAGCAAAAAATGACAAAAGTTAAACTTCGCCTAACAGCGGATAAAAGGGAAATCAAAGATTTCCCCAAATTGCCTTCGGCAACTTC
>DYKL01000516.1 GCA_020722645.1 Acetofilamentum sp.
TTATTCACGGTATATACCTTTTCAATAATATTTTCATTGACGGTTGGTGTGAATTAATTCTCATGGCTATTTCATTCGTTTATGTTTGTCAGTTATGGTGTTGTATTACAATTGGTGCTAACGGCAGTATGTCTAATAATAACCTTCATTAATGTTTATTTTTTCTCAAAAATAAGAAGATTTGAGCAATTATTTATAAATAATTAAAAAGAATTTTCAAACATTTTTTAATGATATAAAATTAATAACAGGAGGTTTTTAGGCGGTTTAACGGCGGTGGTGGGAGAGGTGTACTCCGCTATCTATTGGTAAGGGAGCCATCTACTCGATTAGCGGTTCGTGCTTTTTATAAATCAAGTATTCCAAATGTCTGATTATAAGGAACATTTAAGTCAATAAACTGAAACTTGGGATTCAATTTTTCTTTTATCAGCTTATATATTTTAAAACTTTCAGAGTCACTTGAGATATAAAATTCGATATTTTTTTCAATATCTGCTTGAGCAAAAAGCTTAGTGTCGTTTGGAATAATATATCTATTAGTCACATCTAATTTTTCTTTTTTCTTTGCTTCAAATGCAATCTTTGCGAATTCACCTGTTCTTTTTGAATGGTCTAAATTGAAAGGGAGTATTTGCAGATTTCTTAATGGAAGTTCATGAACATCACCACCGACACAATATTCTGCAATACTGATTGTTGAAACCATCATAGTTATTTCTTTTTGAATAAAATAACGAAAGTAGCCATCCGCATTTTTGAATAAAGGATCGTTGTCGTTTAAAAAACGAAGGAAAAAACTGGTATCAAGTAGAACTGCTTTACGAATCATATCGACCCCTTAAATTATTTAACCAATCATCTGGATTGATACTTCCAAGCCATGATTTTTTTGCTTTGTCACGAAGTGATTTTAAATATTTTTCGTCATATTTTGGTTGATAATCAACCAATTCGATAAATTTCAATGTTGATGTGTCTATTTCTCCTGTTTCAGAATGCTGTTTGCCAGTCGCTCTTATTCCAAGTGTTTTATAGAGCATATTTTCATCATACTGTTCTAGAAAACTTATAGGAGTCTGTATTCTAACTGTTCCTATTTCTTCAGAATAGATGTGAATATTGGCTTTATCCTTTCCTCCAGCATTTGTCACTTTGCCGTAAAAATAAAATTCAGCATCTGCCCATATTGCCTCTGTTCTATAATATCTTGTCGTTCTGTCAATCTTGACTTCATTTGTCCGGTCAAGCGATGTTTTAATACTAAAAACATAATTCCGTTTGACTGCAATATCCTGTATGTTTTCAAATGCTTTTGCTGAATTTAAATCTAAGAAATCAATATTTTGCCCTTGATTTACTTGCCCAATAATTGCATTAAAACCAATAATATATTGAATAGAGGTTTTTAAAATATGTTTTACTGATCCTTCTTCAATTTTATAGCTAATAGTTGGTCTGTCTCTTTTATCACCTGGATAAAGTAAATTCTCAGCATTTTCAAGAATAGAGATTATCTCTCGAATATCATAATTGTCAGGTGTCAAGTCAAGATTTCCCTTTGAGCCTGTTATTCTAATCTCTATAAAACCAATTTTATCCATAATGCAAAAATAACGATTTTTTTCATTTCTGATTATTTTTATGTAGGATATCTTTCTTCAGCATGACCGGTAACGTTAGTATAAACCAATATTCAGTTTAATTCCATTATAACGGAACTTACTTTAAAAAAACGTAGATTTACAGGGCTTTGCTGATGATTTTTTTCGACTTCTGTAGCTACATTTCATCTGTAATTATTTTTTGATTTTTTAGATTTAGGTCACATGGAATACGCCCAATAAGATTATTCACAGTATATACCTTTTCAATAATATTTTCATTGACGGTTGGTGTGAATTTATTCTCATGGCTATTTCATGTGTAATTATTTTTTGATTTTTTAGA
>DYKL01000064.1 GCA_020722645.1 Acetofilamentum sp.
CCATAACTAGGTTCGCAGTTAGCTTCTATGGTATGGACGTATTCGTTTTCGTCCATGACCTTATCGTAGAGGACCTCTTCATCGTCCTCTACGATATCGTTATCTGCAACAAATCTGCAGGAATCCGTGTGAGGGACTCCTTTCCAGAACCTTTTTGGTTCTGTAAATATATATTTTTCTGTTACTGATTTTTTCATTTTGACCTCCTTTTTTATTTTTTGTTCATTTACTTTCTAACATGTTTTTTTTATTTGTCAAGTTTTTTTACAAAATTAAATAAAAAAAATTATTACTATTTAGAAATATGCCATCTGTATGTATTTTTTAAAGAATTTTAAATTTTTCACAAAATAAAAAATCTTGACAATATCAAGATTTTTAAAAATTAAAACAGAATTTCCAGAATTAAATCAATTTTTTAATTGTTTGGTTAATTTTAGTTTTTAGTTTATTAAGAAAAAACAAAGCTTTAAAAAAAAGTATAAAAGTTTCAAAATAATTTCTTTTTTTATAAAATAATTTTTTAAAATCTTCGTCAATTTTAACTACTTCTGTTGGAAATTTTAATTGATAAAATTTATTATCATAAACCTGCAAAATAAACTTATCCTGAGTTTCTTTTAATTTTAAAATATAATTTTTAATTTCTAAATGTCCTTTTTTTATTAATTCATTTGCTTTATTCACAGAAGTTTTTTTCGGTAGTTTTTTAAATTAAAATTTTATTCTGTTAAGAAATTTTAAAACAGTCTAGGTTGCGCCTCTTCTGCTTCTTTGACATATTCTTCACCCATACCACCTCCGTTTTTGTGCAGTTTTTTATGATCTTCTGCAAGCATAACAACAGCATTCCAAAGAGAAGATATCAATGCAGGTGAAAGTCCCCTCTCCCTCGCAACAGCAACAGAAATTCTGTGATGAACCTCAACAACGTCTTCTGAAGAAAACCCAGATTTTTGTATAGCTCTTTCTTTCGTTTTTTTAGAAAAATCCCAAGCTCCCCTGCTCATTTTATATTTTTAGTTTTTTAAAAAATGATTTTTGCAAATTAAAGCTTTTAGTGAATTTCAAAAACAAAATGATAAATCATACCGCCCAATACATAAAAAAATCTCTTCATTTTTTTCTTGGAAAAAATTCAAGCGTAGATTTTATCAAATCTTTAAGACTATCTAACGCCTCAGAATTATGTTCAATCGCAACTGCCACCCTCTCTGCAAGTTCTTGATTTCTTTTTTCTAGCTCTTTGTTTCTGTCTTCTTGTTTGGTTTCTCTTTTTTTTGTATCTTCGCGAAAAAGAAAAAACATTATAAAAATAGTTCCTGCAATCCCTGCAGACTGTAAAGAATCTAAGATTTCTTTTAATCCCATAACCCCCCTCCTTATATTATTTTTTTATCCTTTAAAACTTCTTTTATGGTTCTTCTCATTCCGTTTGGTTGCTCATCCAGATAAAAATTTTTATTACCAATTTTTAAATAATCTAAAAATTTTTTATCGCCATTTTTACTCTCTGGACTCCATTGCACCGCAGATATAAAACCACTAACCGAATTAGCAATAATCCATTCACCCCAAGTTTCTTGCTCTTCTTTTTGGGCTTCCCGACCTAAAGAAAGTCTATAAACCAAATTTACTATTTTTTTGGCTTCCTCTATTGTTATTTTTGATTTTTCAAACTTAATATTGGTAAGAAAGTCAATTATATTTCTACCCGGACATTGTGTTGCGGAATATATATTCTGGTGCCAGGTTAGGGTTTTATACCCTTTATCTTTTAAATCTTCTAATAGACTTAAAAAAGCTTCTCGCTGTTTAAGCGTCAGGTCTTGCTCTTCATAATTTCCCTGAAAACACACTGCTACAGAATTTCTGGAAATTACATCGTTGTTGCAATGGGCAGTCATTTCGTTAAGAGCCAACCCCTGCAAAACTCTCCCATTTCTGGCAATCATGAAATGATATTGTGTTCCATATGCATATGGTTTTTTCATTGAATATTGGGCGTCGGCGATATATCTCTTAACAGGATCTTCCCAGTCTTCTATTTTGACTCCATCGTGATGCACTACAATAATTTCTGGCTCAAAATTTTTGGCCCAAACTCCTTGTTTGTGCGGTAATTTTTTTTCTATGTTTTCCATTTGAAAATTAAAAATTTGCCAATAGACCGATATACTCAAACTCAACGTTTATTAAAAAATTTAAAACCGAGTTTGAAATAATGTCATTATTTACAAAATTTTCATTTGCAGTTGAAAGCGAGGTTAAATCTCCAGAAACCAAAATCATCATATTCATATAATCCCCCCTGAAAACTTTTTCGAGTTGAGCTTGTGTTAGCTTATCCCCATTGTTGTTAAAATCAAAATAATCTGCTTCGGCGGTTGAAGATACTAAACCCCTCGACGGAATTGTGTTTAAAAGATTGAAAGATTTTCTGTAGGGTTCAAAACGGAAAACATCGTTTATTAAATTATATCTTAAATTTCCTAAATTGAATGTTAAAATTTGTTCTTTTTGTTTTTTTGAAGAATTGCCATAAACCAAAAAATCATAATCATAATTCTGATTGATAGATATTATTGACAGGTGAATTGGAACCTCAAAATCACTATCTGGTGCAGAAGTTATCGTATAGATCTCTAGACTCCAGTCAACATTTATGTTCAAGTTTAAGCTAGATAGATTATTTATTTTTCTTAAATTTGTAGAAATTGGCGACATTACAGAAGTAGATAAAGAAAAAAAACTTCCAGGTGGTAAAAAAAAACCAGTTCCAGCTGCGTCCTCAAATCCAGCAACAAAGTTTTGGATTTGTTTAATTGAATCGATGTAAATTACTTTAGAATTATGCCCCCCTTGTTTTTTTTCGATTTGATCTTTCCTCAAACTTTCTAAAAGATTAATTTCTGGCTTTTTTGGAATTTTTTCTTCTGGATTTTGTGTTAAAAAAATTGTATCCATATCTAAAAATTACTTAAATCGAATTCTCGATCTTGAACGAATAAAACTTTTTGCGTGCTAATTTCTCTTTTTCCGTTCAGACTTTCAATTGTTTGACTAAAATTGACCTGAATTTTATCTAACGGAAGTATAATATGGTGATAATCTATTTCAATTCTATATCTAGAATTATCTGTTTTGTTTTTCAAAAATCTAACTCCAGTTTCATAAAGTTTTTTTTGCGCATCTTTTTTTGTGAAAGTTATAAAAAGATTTTCTGTATTTTGATTTAGGAAAATTGGGTAAATTGCCCCCCGCTCGAACTTTAAATTAGAATTTTTATTCCAAATTTCATAAATTGTTTTACCATTTGAAAGCTTAGAAGAGGAGGGAACTAAAGGAAAATCTCCATCAATAAAATCAGCACTCGGATCATCAAGGTATACAAAGCTTGAATTGTCTGCACCAAGACCCACATCTCCGATGGGCAAAATATGGGACAAAACCTCTCCGCTCTCTGCAATCGTCAAATCTTTTATTTGAATTATATTTTTCTCGAAAGGTGTTTTGGAAAAATTCGTGGCAAAGTGCTTAATTGGAAGAACTTTAAAATTCCCAACCAAAATTTCAGTTTTAGAAATTCCACCAATCGTTTTAACACCATTATTTCTGAAAGAAATATTTTTTGTTGAGTTTATTAATTCTTGTAGAAGCTGATAATTATCTTTCATTCCTGTTGATAAGGTAAAATTCCTATCATTTCCAACAAAAGTCCAAAAAAAGTTTTTTGAAAGTTGTTTGATAAAATTTGAAATTGTCCCCGAATAAACTGAATTGTACGGTAAAATTCTAGGGTTTTGTCTAATATCGGAGAGCAATATATCCTCAGAGACAAATTTAATTTCTTTCTCGCCGGTCAAATTTTCGGTACTTTCAACAAAACCACTCTTTTTTATAAAAACCAAATCAATATCATCAGCTTGTAAACGAAGTCCAGCATCTTGACTTTCGAGAAGTTTGTAAAGATCTGAATTTAAATTTGTATTTATTTTTAAATTTAACTGGTAAGGTTCGTTCGCAACCACCTTCAAAACCGCCGAAGATACTCCCTTTTGGTCAAGGTTTATTGTTGCTTTCGGTTCAATGCTTTCGTATGGTCTGATAAAATGAAGTTGCATCATGTATAAATCCCATTAAAACTAATTGAAAAACATTGGCTAGCTCTATTTTTAATTTTGACGTTTCCTGCTTGTCCATCTACCTTGAATTGGAGTCGATAATAATAGTTTGTTGCGGCGGTTTTGTTGCCCGTGTCGTAAAACCACCATTGTTTCGTAAATTCGTAATTTGTAAAACCAGCTGTTCCATCTGGCTCTCCAATTGTCTCGTGTGCATCTCCTGTAGTTCCAAACAGAATATCTACAAGATCAGTTGTAAAACCAGAATCAGTCGCTCGTTGCATTTTGATGTCATAAAGACGAACGTTTTTATCTGTTTGATCATTTCTACCTGAAATTGTCCATTGGAAGATATTAACCGCATTAGCGAAGGCATTATTTATTATGACGGTTCCTGAATATGAGCTGGAATTATATTCAGTCCCTGCAGTTGTATAATTGTTTATTGTTACTTCATTGTCAGCAAGTTTAACAATCTGTGCTTGTGGATAAAGCTGTAAAGATTTTATTGCTTGACTTGAAATGTTTGCATTTTCAAGTCCGGTTGTTGTTAGATAGGTATTTAGGTTGACCCAATTCTGTTTAAGGGCAGTTAAAAGAGTATTCAAAACATTCGCCTCCGTCGAAAAAGCATTACCTATTGTAGGATTTGTAGGTGTTGATGGTGTTGGTAGTGTCATTTTATTTTTAATTAATTAAATAAATATTTTTAAATTTTTTATAGAAAAATTTATTGCATTCGTTGTTTGCCTTTTGACCATGAAATATTCTGTTTGGGTAGCGGGAAGACCAGTATCTGCGAATTCTCTATCTAAAAACAACGGCGAAAAAGATAAAAATTTTTCTCGTCCATCTAAAATTGTCAATTTATAATCTATTGTCGGCTTCAAAATAAAATAATTAGCATCATAGACAATACCTTTGTGTAAATTGATAAAAAGCTTATTACCGCTTCCGGTTGGCCGTAAAAATTCAAATTTAAATCCTGAATTTGTTTTTTCATTCCAAATCTCAACATAATCTCCAGCCACAAAACAATCACCACTCCCACGATTAAAACGAACCAAATTTATAAAACTTTCTTTTGTGGTTTTTAAATCTAATGAAACTTCAGAACTCAAAACACTATATGTTGTATTTGAATTTAAAAGTTTAGTAATAAAGGTCGGTTCAAATAAATCTGGTTTGATAAAATAATCTGTGGTTTGAACAACGAATTTAGGTTGTCCCAAATTATCAATAAAATATGTTTTTTTTTGTTCTAAGGTCAAGTTGGATAAAAGTTTTTCGTATCCTGTTGCTACTTTGCCATATACAACTCCTGTCTGTCCGTAGGTTATGTTTGGATCCCCCCAACTTCTCGCAGGGTTTGTAGAAGCAAGAACAGAATAATCTAAAATTGTTAAATCATCTGCCTCAAAATAATAAGGATATTCAAGTGCAAGTGAAATTGGACTTATCATCTCTTCTTGTCCTAGCCCATCCTTTGCAGAATTTTCGTCGTCGTTACCCGCGACTACTCGTCCATAATTCCAATAGAATTTTATATCATCGTCTTCCGTGATTTCATAGAAATAGATTTTTTGGATTCCAGCAGAGTATAAATTCTTGTTTAAGTGGTTTAGAGAATAACCCCTCGCCGAAACTAAATTGTCAATTTCTATTGTTCGTTGCTCCAGAAAATTTGGCTTAACACCACTTAAATCAATATTGCCATCAGTGAAGGGAGAGTCTATAAATTTTGTTTTAACAGATTTTCTGATAGAGGTTTTTTGATTTTCACCACGAAATAAAATTGCATTTATTCCTTCCCCGAATTGATATAAAATTTTTCTTCCTCTTATTGTTTTCATTATTAAGTTAAGCCATAATTGTCAAAGCTTATTGAGTTTCTTGAACCACTATTATTATTAATGTTTATTGTTCTTCCATAATTATTTGATATAATATTTTGAATGTTCGTAACAATTTGTTGAGCGCTCTCTCTTGCTTGAATTTGTTGTGCATTTTTTTCCGCTTGGGTTGTTAGATAATTTAAGCTTTCAATTTTGTTAATATCTGGCATATTGACCCCAGCTCTTCTTAAACTACCTTTTATTTTATCATAAACTTTTAAAAAATAGTTTATTGATTGTATAAGTTGATTTATCATCCAAATGAAAGCATTGCCAACAGAAACTTTTATTCCATCAAAAATTCCAAAAACTGCTTTTCCAAGCTCAGTAAAAGCTCCAACTATTTTATCAGCTATGTTTGTTTTAATCCAATCAGCAAGTCCACCCCAAGCATTTTTTATTGAACTTAAAACAGACAAAAAAGTATTTTTTATTAAATTGCCCCAATCCACAAACTTTGTGCTAAGCTGGCTTAAACTTGCATTAATCCTTACTGAAAGCCAATCCCAATTTTTAACCAAAAGAACTATTGCAACAATAATCAAAGCAATAATAGACAAAATTGGGTTTGCACTGAAAAGCATATAAAGAACTTTTAAGCTCTTGGCAACAGTCATCAATATATTGACAAAGAAACCAAAAGCTAAAGAAAGAGCCTTAACGATCGTTAAAGTTCCTGTTAGCCCAAGAGCAATTTTTGTCAAACTTTCAACAAGTTGTGGATTTTGAACAACAAAACTAGCAAATTGTTCAACCAATGGAGTTAAAGATTTCAAAGCTTCGAGAAATGCAGGTGCGAGAGTAGACCCTAGTGCGATTTTTGCTTCTCTAAGTTTTGCATTAAACTGGTCTAGAGCTAAAACTCCTTTTTTAAGCTGTTTTTGATAATTCCCCTGATTTTTTTGGAAAATTGCTTGAAGCCCTAGAATTTTTGCTCTCGCTCTCTGTTCTTCAGTCAAGCTTTCAACCGACAAATTTTTTAGTCCAGTTTCTTTTTCTAAAAGTTTGATTCCAGCAGGTAAAATTTGTGAAATATATTCTTCGCTTAAACCAGCAGTTTCACCAAGTGACGCTCTTTCACTTCTAAATTGTTCTGCAAGTTGTGCAATGGCATCGCCCATTGTGATAAATTCACTTTTTTCCACTGAAGCAATGTCGACAAAACCAGTTAAAGTATTCTCTAATTCCAAGGTAGATGTAATTCCGCCCTGTATCAATTCTTTATACACTTTTATCAGATCACCTTTAGACAAAATCCCACCAAATTTTTCGTATTGCTCATTTATGCTTTTTTGAATTTCTTCAATTTTAAGTAAATTTTTTCCAGTCTCTCTGGCTTGTTTGTTATAATTTTCAACCTGAGTAGATAAGCTAAGTTGTGCTTTTTCTTGGCTTAAAAAAGCACCCGAAACACCTCTTATACCGTTTATTAAAGCTGTAAAGCTAATTGCAGATAAGGCTGTATCAACAGCTTTCCTGAAAGAATTACCAAAACTATCTCCAGCAGTTTTTCCAGCTTTCGCAGATTTCTTATTCTGCGAATTTATCAATTGATCAAGCTTCCTATTTGCTTCTTCTGTAGATAATTTAATTTCATAAATTAATTGTTCAGCCATCTTTATCTTTATCTTTATAAAAATAAATAAAATCTTGAACTTCTCTTTTTAGGTTCTCATCATAATATGAATATCCTTGTCTATTTTGTTCACTAACCCATATTTCATACTGTTCAGTTAAGTCCAGATTAAACTCTTTTACAAAATTTTCCAAATTCCATTTAAACAAATCAATCAGGATTGAGAGTTCGAAGGGGACGAAGACAGGTCTTTTTGAAATTCTGCTTTGAATTGATTTAACTCTGGGATTGCGAAAAAAAAAGTATCATAATCTATTATATTCTCTTTTTCGTGCAAAACTTCAAAAATCAATTTAAACTGATCTTTTACTGAGAATTTTTTTATATCTTCTTTCGATTTGCCCAACGCTTCTAAGCAATATTCAAGAGATTTAGTCATAGTTTCAACTATTTTTTCGTTTTGTTGTTCAAGTTGTGTCGAGGCAGTCAAATCAATTAAATCTTCAAAGCTTTCGGGGTTGTTTTGGATCACAGTATTTAGGTAGGTTTTTAGTTTATCCGAAAGTTCGGTTTGTTCTTTTTGTTCAGATAAAGTTTTTAGAATATCGTCTAATTCTTGTCTTTCATTTTCTGTCAAAGTTTCACGAACTCTTTTTAGAATTTCAATAATTTTTTTTGCACCCTTTTGGGATGATGAAGAATTTAAAATCGCCCACTGTTTTAAAGTTGCAATGGCAAGAGGAGCTTTTACTCCTCTTAAAACAAAACTTTCAAATTCAACACTTCCTATCTTCATTTAATTACTGCTTGCTACATTATAAAATTTACCATTTGGATCTGGTAAAAGTGTGTGCTGCATTTCAATTTCATCTCCATCATCTGCCATATTTGAAACTGCTTGGAGAAGTTGAACCTTGTATGCTTTGATATATTCTTTAGAGCTTCCACCCTCTGTGTCTCTTGTAATATAAAGCTTGCCAATATATCCTAATTCAAGTCCAGATACATCGAAATTTTCGATTGTGGTCGTAGAGTTAACATACACTACAGGGATATATCCGTTAAGTGCTGAATTGAACGTCAAAACTCCAGTTGTTGAATTATAATGATACTCAGATGGATCTAAATTTGTTGTTGAATCCCGCATTGATTCAATTAAAGAATTTCCATTTACGATCACCGCAGCGATTTTTTGCCCTGCGGTGATTGTAATTGTCCCCGCTGTAATCGTTCTCTTTCCATTCTGTGAGTCATTTGCAACCTCTATAATATCGATTGTCGAGCTTGCTGGAACTTTGCCGCTCGCCAAAGCCAGCATTAAAAGATTTCTCTTTTTAGCAGTTAGATTAAATTTAACAGTTCTTCCGGTTGCAATTTCTTTTTCAGTAAGCTGTTGGCACGCTAGTTGAGCTGTTTCTATCGTGTTCTCCCAATTTATAGAAGAAACACAAGTATAAGGAAGTACAATTTTTGTCCCAATTATTTGAGCAAAATTATCTACTCCATAAACCATTGCAACCTCGAGAGAATTGCCCGATGTTGCGATTTGAACCTCAACCTCAGTAATATTAGACAAAACAGGTGTTCCAGTATAAGTTGTGGGATCTGTTAAATCTACAGAAACCACACTAACTACTCCAGCTGTTGACGACAGTGTAAAGTCTTTCGTTATTTCATTTCCAATTGAACTTCTGAATTTAACTGTTCCCGTTGTTGCTGCTCCTGTTGACCTTAAAACAAAAACCCCAAACTTGTTTGTGCTCATATTCCAGGCAACTGGAATTTTTGCTGCTCCATTGGCCGCAGAAGCTGTTAATCTGGTATAAGTTCTGGCTTGGCCGACGCTTGGAACTTGTGAAGGTGAATGGTTAAAATCAAATAAAATTTCGCCCCCAACAAACTTATTGGAAGAAAGTTGTTGTTGGATCATATTTGTTGTTGTAATGGGATATGCGCTTGAATTGTCCCAATAAACTTTATTAGAAATAAAAGAGTCTTTATACTGGTAAGCCACAAAGTGTGGTGCTACTTGATATTGCTTAGCCCCAGCTGTTACATATGGTGTTGTAAATGTCATTTTATTTATTTAATTAATTCTTTTAAATTTAAACTTCAACAAAAATGTTGAAGTTGTATAATTAACTTTTCCAGAATCTTCAAATTCTGGAATTGTTGTTGGCAATTCTAATGTTTCTGTCTGTTTTAAATTAACAGAATATTCATTGCCATTTTCTAATTTTATAATTAAACTGTTTTGGAAATTGTCAACTAAATCTTTCCATAAAGAATTTGTTGCATTTTGTAGGAGTTTTTTGTTCTCTAAGCCCTCATTTACTGTTAAATAAAACCGATAACATGCTCTGAAAATTCTATCATCAGAAGACGAAAAAAAACTAGGAAAATAATTTTGTGGATTTGTTCCATCAAAATCAAAAGTTAAGAGTAAGTTTACGTTTGTCAAGTCGGATAACTTGCTAATTTTGTGATAATCGACCTTTGCGGTTGTAAGCAGTGGATCGGTTTCATTTGCTTTTATGTCTAAAAGAAGTCTCCAAATAACATAATCTAAATCCTGCTCACTAAAGAGCATTTTATCTGAATTGTTTTTTATGTAATTACTACTTGTTGGCATTTTTAAGCATTTTACCTCCACTTGCTAATTCCCCTAAAGTTTTAATCGCAGAATTTCGGAGCCAAGGCCTTGCACCATATTTGCGGTTGGTTCCAAGTCCATAATAAGGAAAAATTGGATAAAACTTTCCTTTTCTTCGCACCGAACTTGGTGTAATAAATCTAATAAGGAAACTTTTTTCTGCTTTTTTTATCTCTACGAAGGTCTTATTATGTGTAAGTCCAGTATCGAATACGCGTAAAGATAAAATTTCTTTCTTTACGTTTTTTGTCCCAATTTTTTCTGCCTCAGAAACTTTTCGTGAAAGCGCCCCTAAGAAATCATTTTGAATTTTTTTTAAGGTTCCTTTTTTGAACATTTTAGTTATAGGTGCAAAAAACCTCTCGATCGTTTCCGTGAATTTTAACGGTCATTGGCCGAATTTTCTTAACAACAACCTTCTTAACTCCACCTAGCAAAAATTCAATTTTATCCCCCTCAAGAACTGTTGGATCAGAAGGTTCTAAATATACTAAATAATCATAATTCAAATTTATTCCATTTTTAGTATAAATTGCTGTAGTTCCCTGACCTTCAGCACAAACAACCCTTCTCTTTGCTAACAAAATTGTGCTTATTGTCGAGCTCGGCAAATTCCCATCGTTGGAATTATTTACTTCTCTTTTTATCGTTATTGTCGTTTTTTTCAACATAGCCAAATTTTACTATATCCTCCAAACTTTTTTTCTTTCTGTCTTCTGGCAATTTATCTAAAGAAGCCAAGTATTCCTGTAATTCTTTTTCACTTTTAAAACCAAAAATTATTTTATATTCCATTTTTTATATGATTAAAGACGAATTAGATCTGGTAAATTGCTTATACCAGCCTAAAATTCTCGAAAGTTCGGGATTAGCAACAAGATCAAAAGTATTTTGTCTTTTATTTTCAGCTGTTGTTCCTGAATTGGTGTAAACCACACTTGAGGTTAAATCTTTTTCGCTTGTCACTAACCCCCTACCCTCATTTTCTGTATTTATTTTGTTTGTTTCTATTTTCTCTTTTACAAGGTTAAAAATTAAATTTTTTAAATCATTAGGAAAGCCACTAGAAAAGCCCTTTAAACCATAAATTTTTACAAATTCATATCGATCTAAACTTTCTTTAACTAAACGAATTCCATAAATTGTAGGAATTGTTTCGTTATTAAGAACGCTTTCAGTAACAAAATCTGTATTTTCGATAAGATTTGTAGAAATTTCGGAGCCTAGAGCACCTTTGGCAACATTGATTGATTGCCAGCACCCTATTTTGACAAAATCAGATCCATTACCTAAAATTCTTTTTGCATTTTCCCAGTTAATTGTTTCTAACACAAATTTTTCGTCAAGATAATTTGTTATCTGAAATTCAACCGAATCAAGCAAAAATTGTAAATAATCTGTATTAACATCTGCTACATCATAGCCCGAATAATCTAGAAAATCTTGTTGAGTTAATTGTGTCATATTATTTTTTAACCTTTTTTGAAGTTTTAACAACCTTTTTTTCGGTGTCTTTTACCTCGGGATCGTGAATTAGTTGTACTCTTAATTGATAAACTTTTTCAAGTTTTTCAAAAACTTCTTCAGAAATTTTGGCTCCTGCCATAATCACTGAGCCATCTGACATTGGAATTGAATTTTTAACAAAATATGTCTTCATCTTCAAACTAAATTAGAAAGCATAGTATTGGAATCCAACTGGATTGATAACTCCAGCACCTGCATAGGTTTGAGCGTCAATTTCAGTAATTCCTGTTGTAAATTGTGTTCTGTCGTTTTGTGGATTAAATATTGTCACAAAGTCAAATTCTTGTCTTCCCCTTGCAATTCCTAATTGTTTTGGCAACCCTACAATTACGGCTGTTTTATTACCGCCCGTCTGTGCTGTGATAACATTAGAAGCATCGGTCATATATGTAGACAAAATTTCAGATGTAACATACACTGGTGATCCCATCATATAACCAACTAAACCAACTTCTGGTATCATTCCGTTAGCATTAGCAAAACTAAATTTCATTCCTGCTTTTGAAAGATCGTCATTCATAAATTGACCATTTGCATCTCTCTCATTTAGAAGTGAATAAAGTCCAGAATGGTTAAGATAAACTGCTGGCAATTGACCATATTTAACGAGGTTTGTGATCATTCTATAAATGCTTGAAGAAATTTTAGCATAACTTTCGGAAGAGGTTGCAAGAGCCGTTACAGAAGCATTACTTGTAATTGCAGCCGCAGAAAGAGTGTCTTCCAAAAGCATTTTACGATCTTCAAGAAATTTTTCAAAAACCGCAAAAAGTTGAGCTGGCGAATTGACATAATTAGCGGTAACTGGATCATCATAAATTGGAATTTGTGCAATATATCTATTGATTGCAACCGTAGCTGTTACGCCTGTTGAGTCAATTATATCATTTGAACCTGCTGTTGTACTTGATGAATGTGCAACAAATTTAGCCGTTGGATTAAATCCCGTGAAAACCGCAGAACCAACCTGATTAGTCTTAACCATTGCACCAGACAAACGAAAAGCACCGCCCTTTGTATAATTTAGGTGTGCTGAATCAAGTGCCTGGTATTCACTAGAAACTAACGAAGAACCAGTTGTTGTTTCTGCTCCTGTGATTGCTTTTTTGACCTCAAAATATTCTTTTGAAAATTTTTCAACATCTAAATCCTTGATAATTCTATCATTATCTCCAACAGATTTAGCGATTGCATTCCAGCTGCCGAAAAA
This sequence comes from Acetofilamentum sp., assembly GCA_020722645.1. GTDB lineage: Bacteria > Bacteroidota > Bacteroidia > Bacteroidales > JAFGUD01 > JAFGUD01. The sequence goes on from DYKL01000064.1 coordinate 12,986, forward strand.
TTGTTTAGCAAGCTCTATCTTTTTTTGTGATAAATTTCCCATTTGTCTCTCCTTTGAAAATAAATTACTAAGCATTTTATTTAATTAA